>PWWI01000282.1 GCA_003561535.1 Nitriliruptoraceae bacterium | reverse complement strand
CCCCACCGCCCGGGATCCGACGGCACAGCACCGCAGTCTCTCCCGACGGCGAGAGCGGGCCCCGTTGGGACCCGCTCTGATCGGACCAGATGTGCGGTGGGCCAAGGAGGACTTGAACCTCCGACCTCACCCTTATCAGGGGTGCGCTCTAACCAAGCTGAGCTATTGGCCCGTGTGGTGCAGCGGCGCAGCGTAGCGATGCTGGACCGGACAGGCGAACCACGGGGTTGGCGGCCGACTCCCCGTCACTCGGGGAACAGCGACTCCTCGCCCCTCGCCGGACCGGGCCGGACCGGAGCCCGCGATGCGGTCGAGCCGACCTGTCCGTGGAGCTGGCCGGGTCTCGAGCGCTCGCCGCTGGCAGGCTCGGAGCGCGTCGCCGGCATCACCGCGTTGGCACGAGCGGAGTTGCCGCCGTCCTGCGGCCCGCCCACCGACGTGCTGCCCGTCCGTCCCTGTGGTGGCGAGTTCGCCGTGATCGCGCCGGTGGCGCGCGGCACCGGGGTGCCCTCGCTGACGTCGTCCACGACGCCGATGACGAGCCCCCCCGTCAGGTCCGCGATGAGGTTGTACAGGAAGGCCAGGAACACGAGGATCGCGGTCTGGACGATGACCCACATCCCGCCCAGCAGCGCGAGGACCTGGAACAGGTTGCCCGCGTTCACCCCGCAGGAGGTGAAGCCGACGTCCAGTGCGATGTCACAGGCCTGATCGACCAGTTGCAACCGGTCGATGATGAACCACACCCCCCCCGCCACCAGCAGGAACACCGCGTACAGCACCACGCTGGCGAACGCGCCGAACTTCAGCACCGACCATGGGTCCAGGCGCTTGATGGTCATCCGACGTCGTGCCACAGCTTCCTCCCCGGACGGCTGCAGGCTACCGCCATCGAACCGGGTGGCTGGGACCCGGGCCCCGTTCCCTGGGCCCAACCCCCGCCCCAGGGGCGATGGTCGTCATCGCTGTGCTCCACGCATGGGCCCCTCGAGGCGCTGGTCGGGCTCGTAGAGCAGGCAGACGACCTGGCGGTCCCCGCCCTCCCAGCCGCCCTCGCTGGGGGCGAGGAACCCCGTCGCAAGCGCTGACGCGGACTCCTCGACGCCCACGTAGGCGGCGAACCGGTCCCTGCAGGCATCCTTGGCTCGATCCACCACCTCGCTGTCCCCGGGGTAGATGCCCTCGGGCAGATCCACCAGCGCGAACACCTCGAAATCATGGGGTTCGTCGCAGGAGACCAGCTCGACCTCCTCGATGCCGGTCCGCTCACCGGGCTCGTCCAGGCACCGCCCCACCTCCAGGGCGGAGACGTCGCCCTCCCCCTGACCGCAGGCCAGCAGCAGGAGGGCCAGTCCGGTGAGCAGCAACGGGGTCCACATCGATCTCACTCGCCGCTGTCGGTGGCGGAGTCGGTGTCCACGTCAGCGGCGACCGGGGCCCCGCCATCGCTGCCTGCGGAGGTCGGCGACCTACCCTCGACGCCGACCGGAGCCGCAGCGGCCTCGGCGTCCTCCTCGTCCTCCATCACCAGCGCCACGCCGACGACCGATGCACCGTCGCCCGGCCGCATCAGCGACACCCCCTGGGCCGATCGTCCCATCGGGCGCACGTCGACCAACGCCATCCGGATCAGGGTGCCGTTGTCGCTGACGAGCAGGATCTCCGCTTCCAGGGGGACGACCAGGGCGCCGGCCAGGCCACCACGGGTGTCGGTCACAGTGATGGTCTTGACACCCTGACCCCCACGTTTCTGGCGCGGATAGCCGTGCTCACCGGCGCCGTCGATCGGCGTCCGCTTGCCGTAGCCCTGCTCGGTGACCACCAGCAGGTAGGCACCGCCGTCGCCCTCGGAGGGCACGGGCGCCATCGCCAGCACGGCGTCGTCGTCGTCGATGCGCATCCCACGGACACCTGCGGCGGTCCGGCCCATGGCACGGGCATCGGACTCCGAGAACCGGATCGCCTTGCCGCTGCGCGACACCATGACGATGTCCTGGGAACCGTCGGTCACCGCGACACTGATCAGCTCGTCCTCAGGGTGCAGGTTGATGGCGATCAGCACCGATCGGGGCGAGTCGAAGTCGTCCAGTCGGGTGCGTTTGACGGTCCCGTTGCGGGTCGCGAAGAACAGGAACCGGTCGTCGCGGAACTCGGACAGCGACATGATGGCCGCGACGGTCTCGCCCTGCTACAGGGCGAGGCCGGGGACGTTCGCGACGTAGACGCCCTTGGCTGCGCGGGACTTCTCCGGTACCTGGTAGGCCTTGATCCGGTAGACGCGGCCGCGGTTGGTGAACACCAGCAGGTGGTCGTGGGTGGAGCAGGTCAGCAGGGAGGCGACGATGTCGTCCTCCTTCATGTCCGTGCCACGGACCCCCCGCCCCCCTCGCTTCTGGGTACGGAACGCATCGACCGGCGTCCGCTTGACGTAGCCCGCCCGCGTCAGGGTCACCACCACATCGCCGACCGGGATCAGGTCCTCCACCGTCATCGCGCCGTCATCGGGGACCATGCGGCTGCGACGCTCGTCGGCGAACCGGGTCCGGATCTCGCGCAGTTCGTCGATGATGATGGCGCGGATACGGGCGGGATCACCGAGGATGTCGCGCAGGTCGCTGATCAGCGTCTGGAGCTCGTCGTACTCGTCCTGGATGCGCTGCCGCTCGAGTTGCGCCAGCCGCCGCAGCTGCATGTCGAGGATGGCCTGGGCCTGGATCTCCGACAGCTCGAACCGGGTCATCAGCTCGGTCTTGGCGGTGTCGGCCGAGGCGCTGGCCCGGATCAGCGCGATGATCTCGTCGATGTGGTCGAGCGCGATCAGCAGGCCCTCGAGGACGTGGGCACGATCCTCGGCTTTGCGCAGCCGGTAGCGGGTCCGGCGGGTGATGACATCGACCTGGTGGGCGATGTAGTGGGTGAGCGCCTGGTCCAGGGTCAACGTGCGCGGCACCCCATCCACCAGCGCCAGCAGGTTCACCCCGAAGGTGTCCTGGAGCTGGGTGTGCTTGTAGAGCTGGTTGAGGACGACCTGGGCGTTGGCGTCGCGCTTGAGGTCGATCACCACCCGCATGCCCTCGCGGGACGATTCGTCACGCAGGTCAGCGATCCCGGTCAGCACCTTGCTGTTGACCAGCTCCGCGATCTTCTTGAGCAGGTTGGACTTGTTGACCATGTACGGGATCTCGGTGACGACGATCCGCTCCCGGTCGCGGCCACGCTCGGGTTCCTCGATCGTGCAGACGGCCCGGACCCGGATGGATCCACGGCCGGTGGTGTAGGCCTCGTAGGCACCGGCGTTGCCGAGGATCAACCCACCCGTGGGGAAGTCCGGTCCCGGGACGTGCCGCATGAGCTCCACGGCGGTCAGCGACGGATCCTCGATCAACGCGATCGTGGCGTCGATCAGCTCGCCGAGGTTGTGCGGCGGGATGTTGGTCGCCATCCCGACCGCGATCCCGGTCGCCCCGTTGGCGAGCAGGTTCGGGAACCGCGCCGGCATGACGACCGGTTCCTCCTCGTAGCCGTCGTAGTTGGGGACGTAGTCGACGGTGTCCTCGTCGATGTCGCGGAGCAGCTCCATCGACAGCTTCGACAGCCGCGACTCCGTGTAGCGCATCGCCGCGGCCGGGTCGCCGTCCACCGAGCCGAAGTTGCCGTGCCCGTCGATCAGCTCGTAGCGGATCGAGAAGTCCTGCCCCATGCGCACCAGGGCGTCGTAGATCGCCGAGTCCCCGTGGGGGTGGTACTTCTTCATCACGTCACCGACGGCGGACGCGCACTTGCGGTATGGGCGGTCGGGACGCAGGCCCGTCTCATCCATCGAGTACAGGATCCTGCGGTGGACGGGCTTGAGCCCATCGCGCACGTCCGGCAGCGCCCGCCCCACGATCACGCTCATGGCGTAGTCGAGGTAGGAGGCGCGCATCTCGTCCTGGATCACCACCGGCTCGACCCGAGCAGCCAGGACGCCCCCGGTCTCGTCCACCGGGGTCCCGTCTTCAGCCCGGACGACCGGGTCGCTCGGGGTCGCCTCGCGGGTGCCGCCCTCGACCGGGGTCCCGCCCTCACTCGGCGCGGTCGGCTCGTCAGGTGTTGTCTCGTCAGCCACGTGGAGCTCCAGCGGGGGGGTCATCGGTGTCGTCGTCAGCCGCGGGACGGTCGGCGGCGTCGGAGTGGTCAGCGAGGTGGGCGTTGGGATCGGTGGGGTGGAAGGTGTCCGCTCGGCGGCTCGCCCCGATCAGCAGCAGCCCTGCGAGCAGGCCGCAGACGACACCGAACCACACCGACGGAGCGGCGGGGAAGCCGAGGTAGACCCCGAGCCCGCTGAGGGTCCCGCCGACGACCACCGCAGAGACCAGGGCGGCACCGTACGTGCGGTTCATGGACGTTCCTCCCCGCGTTCCCGCCGGTCGACGCGTCGCCGTCGACCCACGAACGACAGCAGCAGCAGCACACCGGGGAGACCGGCGGCCAGCACCACCAATAGCACCGTGCTGATGGTCCCCGGCGCGGCGAGCAGCTCGGGCGCGGTCACCACGGCCAGCAGCACCAGCAGCACCAGGCCGGCCACGACCCACAGCAGGGCCCGCGCGATGGCGCCGTCCTCCTCGGGGTCAGCCGGCCCCGACCCCTCGGTCGGGCCGACCCGGTCGGCCCCGTCCTCCACGGCACGGTCGTTGTCGAGCAGCAACCCGAGGACGACCCCGAGGAGCAGTCCGAGCACCATGCCGAGAGCGGGCAGTTCGATGAGCCGTCCGGTGAGGACACCGATGCCCATCCCGAGTGCCAACCCCAACGCGAGACCCGTGCGGGGTGGCAGCCGCGAACCCGATCGCCGCGTGACCACGTCACACGTCCAGCGTGGCGTACTTGGCGTTCGCCTGGATGAAGTCGCGACGGGACGCCACATCGTCGCCCATCAGGATGGAGAACATCTCGTCCGCCGCCGCGGCGTCGTCCATGGTCACCAGCTTCAACGTGCGCCGCTCCGGATCCATCGTGGTCTCCCACAGCTGATCCGGATCCATCTCCCCGAGGCCCTTGAAGCGCTGGACCTAGATCTTTCGGTCCGGGCCCACGTCCTCTCGGATCCGGGTGAAGATGGCGTCGCGCTCCGAGTCGGAGAAGGCGTAGTGCAGTTCCTTCTTCCGGCTCGGGTGGAACACCAGGTACAGCGGAGGCTGCGCGAGGTAGACGTAGCCCGCCTCGATCAGCGGCTTCATGTGCCGGAACAGGAAGGTGAGCAGCAGGGTGCGGATGTGGGCACCGTCCACGTCGGCGTCCGCCATCAGGATCAGCTTGTGGTAGCGCGCCCTGGTGACATCGAAGTCGTCGGCGAAACCGGTCCCCATGGCGGTGATCAGGGCCTGGACCTCGGTGTTGGACAGGATCTTCGGCAGCCGCGCCTTCTCCACGTTGATGATCTTGCCCCGGATCGGCAGGATCGCCTGGGTCGCCCGGTCCCGGGCCATCTTCGCCGAACCACCGGCCGAGTCGCCCTCGACGATGTAGAGCTCCGACTCGGCCGGGTCACGCGACTGGCAGTCGGCGAGCTTGCCTGGCAGCGAGGTGGACTCCAGCAGGGACTTGCGCCGGGTGAGGTCCCGGGCCTTGCGCGCGGCGATCCGCGCCTGGGCCTCTCCCTCGGCCTTCTGCACGATGAGCTTGCCCTCACCCGGGTGCTCCTCGAGCCACTCCGCCAGTCGCGCGTAGGTGGTGGTCTGCACGAAGGTCTTGACCTCGGTGTTGCCGAGCTTGGTCTTGGTCTGACCCTCGAACTGCGGGTCACCGACCTTCACCGACACGATCGCCACCAACCCGCTGCGCAGATCGTCACCGGTGAGCGCATCGACCTCCTTCGACCGCAACAGGCCCTTGTCCTTGGCCCAGCGGTTGATCACCGAGGTCATGGCGGTGCGGAACCCCTCCTCGTGGGTGCCGCCCTCGTGGGTGTTGATCGTGTTGGCGAAGGACAGGATCGAGTCGTTGAAGTCGTTGATCCACT
>PWWI01000031.1 GCA_003561535.1 Nitriliruptoraceae bacterium | reverse complement strand
CGGAGGCCGTGGTCTGCTCCTGCTCGTTGATGGTGACGAGCACCCGGTCCTCGAGGGGCTTGACCTTGACATCGGTGGCGGCAGCCAACGTGCCCTCCCTTGGTTTCGGTCGGCGCGGCCCTTGCAGCCGCGTGACGGTGGTCGGTGGAGATCTGTCGGGGGTCCTGTCCGGCCGCAGGATGCCCACCCCTATCCAGGTCCTGGGACCCGGATCGTCGGAGCGGGGACATCGAGGTGGCCGGAGGCAGGGACGCCGAGGTGGCGCCAGCACCGCGGGTTCGGCGGGGACGTGCGGGTGCTCCGCGTGGGAGCGGCGAGCCCGTCGCGAGTGCCGAGCGTGGCTCTCACCGACGCTGGCACTCGCCCTATCCGAGTGCTAGGTCGGCAAGCTAGCACTCGACCCTGGGGAGTGCAAAACCCCGCCCCTGGACTCCGAACCTCACCCGTTGCCCCCCGGACGGCAGGCGGCGCCGATCCCTACGCAGCGAGGGCAGCGCCCCACAGGCTACGGCGCACGGACCACGACCGGCACGACGACCGGCACGACGACCGGCACCACCACCGGCACAGCGACCAGGCCCGACACCGGATCCGGCCGCAGGCGCAGGCCCCACGCGCGATACGGCTCCGACCGCGCGACCGACCTCATGGCCGCTCGCTGGGGCGGACGTTCGCAGAGCGCACGCGCCTGGCAACGCAGCGTTGCCGAGAGGGCGCCTTCTCCACGGTGGTGCAACTGTGCGTTGCCAAACGACCACGATGAGTTGCGCGACCACCCTCCGTACTGCAGGATGCAGGCAGTGACTCGCTGCCCAGCGTGGTCACCGGTCGGGGCAACCCGACCACCGGGACGCAGGGATCCTCGGACCGCACGACGGTCGCCCCCCCAGCTGCACCGCTGGGACGTCCGAGGGGAGCGAGTGGCGAGACCGACCCGGCCCGACGGCATCTCGTCGGCCCCCGGGTCGACCCCACCACCGAGAGCGACCGATGCGCCACCAACCCACGCGCTGTCCCCGCCGAACCGTCCTGTTGACGATCGCGGCGCCGGCAGCCTTGTTGCTCGCACCGACCGTCGCTCTGGCGGTGGATGGCGTCCCGGACGCGCCTGCCACCTCGCAGCGCGCTGAGGACGCCGCCAGCGCAGCGACGCAGGCCGTCCTCTGCGAGGTAGAACTCACGACCTTCAGCCGCGAAGGGGTGTCGGGCGCAGCGCAGGCCGTCGCCATGACCGCCCAATCCATGGACCGCGACACCGACGGCTGGCTCCACATCGCCTGGCAGGCCGCTGACGGCACCCACCTCACCGACGTGCTCGCCACCGACCCCGACGGCACCACCCGCCAGCTGGATCCCACCCCCACCGGCACCGTCGAGCACGTCACCACCATCACCTTCTGCGGCACCCACACCACCCCCGACCCAGCCGGACCCGGTGACGCAGCCGCACCCGGTGACGCAGCCGCACCCGGTGACGCAGCCGCACCCGGTGACGCAGCCGCACCCGGTGACGCAGCCGCACCCGGTGACGCGGCGGTAGCCGCGGCGCCGGCCACGCCCGCCGTCCCCACCGCCGTCCCCACCGCCGACACGACCGTCAGCGTCGCGGCTCAGGCTCCGGCTCCGGATGGCGAGCATGGCGAGCAGAACGGGAACGACGGGAACCGCGACGACCGCCTGCCAACGACCCACGACGGCGACGACGGCGAGGACGGCGACGACGGCGACGACGGCGAGGACGGCGACGACGGCGACATCGAGGTGCTCGGCGTCCGGCTGGTCAACCCCGTCGCAACGACCGGAGTCAGCGCGGACCGGGGGCTCGGCCAGATCGGCGGGACGGCAGGAG
Organism: Nitriliruptoraceae bacterium; assembly: GCA_003561535.1. Lineage (GTDB taxonomy): Bacteria > Actinomycetota > Nitriliruptoria > Nitriliruptorales > Nitriliruptoraceae > T1Sed10-7. The sequence goes on along the minus strand of PWWI01000031.1, from coordinate 18,584 downwards.
AGGAGTCGCGCACGCTCGCACTGGCCGGCACCGAGCGGCCGGTGGCAGGGCTGCATCCGTGGCTGCTGATCGCCGCGATCGGCGCTGGCCTGGCCGCCGCTGGCTCCCTGCTGCGGGCCCGGACCCAACCGGTGACCGCGACGCAGGCGACCACCACCCCCGACGGCCCGGAGGCAGGACGATGAGCGAGACCGATCGGACCCATGCGCTGGCCATCGGCGCCCGGCTGCGCCGCGTCCGCCACCAGCAGGGCATGTCCCTGGCCGACGTCCAGGCTCAGAGCGAAGGCCGCTGGAAGGCCGTCGTCGTCGGCGCCTACGAGCGGGGGGACCGCACCGTGACCCTGGCTCGGCTGGCCGACCTGGCGGAGTTCTACGACGTGCCCCTCGGTGACCTGCTCCCCGACCCCCGCAGGGCCAGCAAGGCGACGGCGGGCCGCATCACCCTCGACCTGGTCCGTCTCGATGCCTCGCCGGCGCGGTCGGAGCTGGCGGTGCTCGCCCGCTACGCCAGCCGGATCGCCGGCAAACGCGGTGACCACAACGGCCGGATCCTGACCTTGCGCGCCGGGGACCTGGAGACGGTGGCGCTGGCGGTCGACCTGTCCCCCGAGGAACTGCAGGAGCGCCTCGGGGCCGACGGGATCCTCCTCCACCTCGATGCCACCGGGGAACCCGTCGCCACGACCGCTCAGGACGCCACGACCGCTCAGGACGCGGCTGAGGACGTGGCGGTCACGATCGACGTCACCGAGCCGAGCGTGGCACCCGGGCGACGCTGAGCCGCCATCGCCGGCGCGAAGACGCCAGCAGCGGTCAGCTCCGGACCGCCAGGCGCCAGGGCTCGCGGTCGAGGAAGCCGGCGGCGGCGTAGGCGGCGAGCGCCGCCCGGTTGTCCGCTCGCACGTGCAGGCTGATCTGGCGATCGCGGGAACCCTCCAGCAGCGCACCTCGCACGGCCGCGGCCACCGCGGCGCGACCGAGCCCCTGCCCGCGCGCCTCGATGTCGGCCACGATGCCGGCGAACTGGACCCCGTAACGGCCGGAGGACACCGAGCGCTCCAGCTTGAACACCGGAGCCCCGACGGGTCCGACACACCAGACCAGGCCCTGCTCGAGGTTGCTCGCGATGCGCTCGCGGTAGCCACGGAGACCGGCCTGGCCAGGATGGGGGCCGAACCGGTCGTCGACGTGGAGCCGGACGGCGAGCTCCGCCAGCCGGTCGAGGTCCTCGGGTTGGGCCCGCCGGAGTCCCGGATCCGGCAGCTCCCGCTCGTCTGGGACCCGGTCCGGGTCGACGGTGAGGAACCGCTGGTCGTGGACCACCAGCGCCTGGTCCGTGCCCACCCGCGACAGCGCCGCATCGCCGGCGGCCAGGTCCCCCACCAGCAGCCGCCACCGCCGGCTGGCCGCCGGGGCGGCGGCGATCGCATCCGCGTCACCGCAGGGCACCAACAGCCGGCCCGGGAACACCACCGCCAGGGCCCAACGGTGATCGTCGGCCGCCAGCCGCAGGGGCTCCGCTCCATGGGACTCGATCGTGGACAGGGCGAACATGTGGCGGGCAGCGCCACCGGCCGGAGCGTCCCACGTGATCAACCGGTCGGTGATCGTGGGCAGCTCCCCGGACCCGACCCGCCGCCACTTCAGGCGCCGGCCGAGCCGTTCGAAGGCGGCAGGGGCTCTCACCCGGCGAGGGGGAGGTTGGGATCGACGGCCAGCCCGAGCCCCGAGGTGCGGCCGACGGCCAGCAGGTTGGCCCCGCTGGCGGCGACCATGGCGCCGTTGTCGGTGCACAGCGGGATCGACGGCACCAGCAGGCGCTGACCGTTGGCCTCCGTCTCCGCGGCGAACCGCTCCCGAAGACGCGAGTTCGCGGCCACCCCGCCGGCCAGCACGACTTGGTCGAGCCCCTGCTCCGCCGCCGCGCGCAGGGTCTTGACGACCTGCACGTCGACGATCGCCTCCTGGAACGAGGCCGCCACGTCGGCGAGCACGACCTCCTGCCCGGCCGCCTCCAGTCGGCGCAGCTCACGGATCACCGCGGTCTTCAGCCCCGACAACGACAGCCGGTAGGTCCCGTCGTTGAGCAGGGCGCGAGGGAAGTGGAAGGCCTCACGGTCCCCCTCACGCGCCAGTCGGTCGATCTCCGGCCCACCGGGGAAGGGAAGCCCGAGGTAGCGGGCGATCTTGTCGAACGCCTCGCCGGCCGCGTCATCGATCGTGCCACCGAGCTCCCGGAACACCCCGTCATCGTCCATCACCACGATCGAGGTGTGCCCACCGGAGACCACCAGCGCGACCAGCGGTGGCGCGAGCTCCCCGTGCTCGAGCTGTGCCACCTCGACGTGGGCGCGGAGGTGGTTGACACCGAGCAGCGGCAGGTCGTGGGCCAGCGCGAGCCCCTTGGCCGCCGAGACCCCCACCAGCAGCGCCCCTACCAACCCGGGGCCGGCGGTGACGGCGATGGCGTCGATGTCGGTGAGCCCGCCCCCGGCCTGGACCAGGGCGGTGTCCACCGTCGGCAGGAGGGCGTCGAGGTGGGCGCGGGCCGCGACCTCGGGGACGACGCCGCCGTAGGGCGCGTGCAGCTCCACCTGGGAGGCGATCACGTTGGCCCGTAGGTGGAAGCGGTCCTCGACGATGCCGACGGCGGTCTCGTCGCAGGAGGTCTCGATGCCGAGCACCAGCATCTCAGCCTCCTCCGGTCACGATGTCGCTCACGCGGTCGCGGAGGCGGTCACGCTGCGACCCACCGTCCCGCACGCCACGAGGCTCGTGCTGCCACAGCAGCAGCGCGTCTTCTCCGTCGGGGTAGTAACCGGGGCGGCGTCCCTCGACCGCGAAGCCCGCACCACGGTACAGCGCGAGCGCGCCGAGGTTGCCGGCACGGACCTCGAGGGTGATGCTCCGTGCGCCACGGGTACGCAGCTCCTCGGTCAGCGCGCTGAGCAGCGCCCGGCCCGTCCCCGACCTCCTCGCCGTCGGCGCGACGGCCAGGTCGAGCACGTGGCCATCGTCGAACTGGAGCAACCCCAGGGCCGCGCCGATCACCTCCCCACCGCGGATGGCCACGAGCACGACCGTGTCCCCGCCCGGCTCGCCCGTGGCCCTCGCCAGCTGACGGGCCAGCCCGCGACGGGTGGAGGCCGACAGCCCCGGCAGGGCGGCAAGCGACTGCCGGTCGGCGGGCGTCGCGAGCCGCACGACCACCTCGCCGTCGGGGTACTGGCTCACGCGGGGCCACCAGCGGAGCCGTCATGCTGCTGCCACCCGATCCGCACGTCGGCGTCGCGGAGATAGACCGGCCGGAGCTCGTCGGGCCGGATCGTCTCCTCGCGGACGAACCGCGGGACCGCCAGCTCGGCGAGGTCGGCGGCGTCGGGCCAGGCGAGTTCGGGCCCGGCCACCTCTGCGCCGGTGTCGAGGAGCTGCTGCCGTTCGGTCAGGGTCCCGTCGCCGAGCACCAGCACGTCGTCGCCGTGGGCCTGGATCTCGGCGGTCAGCTGGTCGATGCGGCCCACGACCGGGTCGGTCGCACGCTGCACGCCCCCCGGTGCCGGACGGTAGAAGGCCCAGAACAGCTCCCCGCGGCGCGCGTCGACCACGGCGCAGATGGCACGTCGGGTGTAGCGGGCCCGGAAGGCCAGCACATCCAGCCCGCTGAGCCCGACGGCCGGCAGGTGCCGGGCCGCCGCGAAGCTCTGGGCGGTCGCCAGGCCGACCCGGAGCCCCGTGAACAGCCCCGGACCGATCCCGACGGCGACGCCGTGGATCCGGTCCACCTCGATGTCGGCCTGCTCGAGACAGAACGCGATGGCGGGGGCCAGGAACTCCCCGTGCCGCCGCGCCACCCCGAGGCTCGCTGAGGCCACCACCCGGTCGCTGTCGACCAGAGCGACCGACGACCGTGACGTGGACGTCTCGATACCGAGCACCAACACCGTGTGCGCCCTCCTCGCCTGCAGCGGTTCGTCACCGGGACCGACGCCGGGACGGCAGCGGCCCCTGACAGCCTCGCATCCCGCGCGCCGACGCGCACGTCCGGTCCCACGGGCCGCTGGGCACCAGAGACACCCGCCACCGACCCATGACCGACCCGCGACCGACCCATGACCGACCCGCGACCGACCCGCCACCGAGCGACGGGCTCATACCCAGGGCTGGCAGACCTGTTCCAACGCCTCGATCCGGGGCGCCCACCGGGGCCCGTGAGCGTGCAGGGTCAGCAGGCGCACCTGCTCGTCAGCGGGGTCGTCGCCGTGGGCCAGGGCGACCTCCAGCCGGTCCTCGGGCAGCAGCGCACGGATCGTGTCGGCCCACTCGACGAAGGTCACCACGTCGGGGGCGAACACGTCCTCACCGAGGTCGTCGAGGCTCCTGAGCCGCTCGAGCCGGTAGACGTCGACGTGCACGACAGGGACCGGAGCCGGCAGCAGCTTGACCAGCACGAAGGTCGGCGAGGTGACCGGCAACCTCACCCCCAGACGGTCGGCTGCACCCTGGACGAAGCAGGTCTTCCCCGCGCCGAGATCCCCACTGAGCGCCACGACGTCGCCGGCGCGCAGCACGCTCGCGATCGCGGCCGCAGCGACCCGGGTGTCCTCAGGCGAGGTGGTGGTCAGGGGGATGCGCGACGACACCGGGGCCTCCCCTCGGCCCGGAAGGTGGTGCGCGACGCGACGCCCCTCAGGCGTGGACGCGGGGCCCGGTGGCCGACCGCCGGGCCTGCTGCTGCAGCCGTGACCGTAGCTCGGAGCGGGCCTGGGCACCGCTGCCCATCCGCCCATCCAGCACCGCCTTGGCGACCGCCAGGTCCCGACGGAGGGCGATCGACGCCGCCGGCACCCCGCGCACCACCTCGGAGGGATGGAAGGTGGGGATCAGGGTGACGCCACCCAGGATGTCCAGCCGGTAGCCGGCCACCCGCTCCAGCCGCACGGGACGGCCGAGCAGCACCGAGGTGGGCATCGCCCCGAGGCTCACGATGACCTCGGGCGACACCAGAGAGAGCTCGCCCGACAGGTGCGCGGAGCAGGTCGCCACCTCGTCGGCGGTGGGTGTCCGATCCTCGGGCGGGCGGCAGCGCACGACCGAGGTCCGACGCACCGACGCGGGGTCGATCCCGACGTGCAGCAGTGCCTCGTCGAGAACGTTGCGCGAACTGCCTGCGAGGGCATGTCCGTGGATGTCCTCGTGGCGTCGCGGGACGTCGGTCACGATGAGCAGGCGCGCGTCCCGGGGGCCGTCGCCGACGACGGGCTGTTCCCGCCCCTCGTGCAGGGCGCAGGAGGTGCACCCCTTGACCGCGCGTTCATGTCCGCGGGCTGATCTCGGACCGGGATCTATCGAGGAGCACGTCGTGGGCACGGGCGACCTCCCTGCCGAGCAGGCGTCGTCGACCGCTCGGCCAGAGGTGAACGTACCCGCCGTGGTCGTCCCACGTCCATCCAGGCACCGACCCAGCCCTGGGTCGTGCACCTATCGTCCGGCCAGCCCCGGCAGGGCGGTCCCACCTGGCAGGCTGGGGCCTGACGTGGCCAGCAACGGGCCACGCCGGGTGGCCTCGGCGACCGCCTCGGCGGCCAGGTGGGCCACCAGGTCGACGCTCGCAGGCACCCTTTGCGTGGCCAGACAGCACAGGGCGTCCCCGTCGACCTCGGCGTGCGCGGGGCGCAATGCCCGCGCGATCCCGGAGTGGCCCAGGTCGGCGACCCGGTAGGCGTCCCGCTTCGACAGCGCCGCGTCGGTGACGACACAGCCGATCACGGTGTTGGTCGTGGGGCCGGATCCGGACGTGGCGAAGGGGTCGATCAGCGGGAACCGATCGGCGGTGTCGGGGACCCGGGCGCGCAGCAGCCAGGCACCGTCGGCACCCACCACCTCGCCGACGGCGTTGTTGGCGACCAGCGCGCCGACGGTGACCCCGCCGGCCCGACGGATGGCGAGACCCTGCCCGCTGCGCCACGCGTGCTCGAGGCCGGCCACCTTGGCCACGGTGCAACCGGCGCCGACCCCGACCCGGCCCTCGTCGGGATCGTCCTCGCTCGCGGCCGCACAGGCCTGCCAGCCAGCCTGCTGACCCGGACGGGAGGCGGGATGGGCCACGGCGGCGTCCAGCAAGATGGCCGCCGCGACGATCGGCACCACTGCGTCCCCGACGGGGTACCCGAGGCCGCGGGCCTCGAGCCACCGGACGACCCCGTCGGCGGCCGACAGCCCGTAGGCCGATCCGCCGCTCAGCAGAACCCCGTGGCACACCTGGACCTTGCCCATCGCGCCGAGCGCCGCGGCCTCCCGGGTCCCCGGCGCCGACCCGCGCACCGCCATGGCGCCGACGGTGCCCGGCGGCGGCAGGACCACGGTGCAGCCGGAGACCGCCCCGGGCGCGGTCCAGGTCCCGATCCGCACCCCGTCCACCCCGAGCGCCATCAGCCAGCCTCCTCCTCGGCCACCGCGAGCGCCGGGTCGACGGTTCGCCACACGTCGCCGGTCCCGGCCAGCTCCCAACGCCCGTCCTCGGACTGGGCCACCTCGCCCCGCAGGTGGCGCAGCAGCACCTCGGTGGTCTCCTCGCCGGCTTCCAGCAGGCTCATGTGCCCGACGTCGGCCAGCTCGACCACCGCCGCGTCGGAGCGCCGGGCCATCCGGCGGGTCAGCGCGGCCGGTGTGAGCCGGTCGTGACTGCCCACGATCAGGCTGGTCGGCACCTCGACCAGCTCGTCGAGGCCCGCGTCCTCGTCCACCCCCAGCACGGCCTCCACCATCCCGGCGACCACGTCGAAGCCGCTCTCCAAGGCCATCTGCTGGGTGAAGGCCACGATGGCGGGGTCGGCCTCGGGACCCACCGCGGTCCACCGCGCGATCAAGAAGGACAGATCCGAGGTGGAGGACCACACCCGCTCGGCGCTGCTGATGACCCGGGGATCGCGCAGCGTCGGCACCAACCGGCGGATGCCCCGATCGAGACGGGCGACGGCGCGGATCCCCAACTCCAGGGTGAGCCGGTCGGCACGCGCCGAGGAGGTCGTCGACAGCAGGACGGCGCCGGCCAGCCGGTCACGGACCCGCTCCGGGTGGCGCCGGGCGGCGTTGAGCAGGGTCATCCCACCGAGGGAGTGACCGGCGACGACCACCTTGCCGGGACGGGTGCAGCGGTCGAGCACCTGGGCCAGCGTGTCACCGAGCAGGTCGAGATCGTAGACACCGCTGTCCGGCCCGGAGCTGTCACCGTGCCCGGGCTGGTCGTAGGTGACGATCCGGTACCGATCGGACAGGCGCAGGACCTGCTCGTGCCAGGCCCGGCCCGTGCACACCCAGCCGTGCGACAGCACGAGTTGGGGCCGGTCCTCAGGCCCGTAGGTCTCGACGCGGATCGTGGTCCCCTCAGGGCCGTCCAGGGTGCTGACCTCACCCTCCAGGCTGCCCAGCGGCACCTCGACGGGCTCGAGTTCGGGGACCAGGCGTCCACGGACGACGGCACGCTCGAGCAGGAACCCCGCGGCCGCACCTGCGAGCAACCCAGCACCGACCCCGACTGCGACCGATCCTCGCCGTGCCAAGGTGCTCTCCGATGCCGTGGGCGGGACGACGAGGTGCTGCGGGTCCACGCGCCGGCGCCGGCGCCGCCGCGGCCCGCGGTCGTCGGTCGTTGGTGGTCGACCGCCGGTCATCGGTGGTCGGTCGTTGGTGGCCGGTGGTCGGTGGTCGGTGGTCGGTGGCCCGCAGCCGCAGGACGGCACCGGTCGCCGTTTCGTCGAGCCCAGGCTAGTGAGCGACGCCGAGGTGGATGCGCGGGAGACGGGCCGTCAGGGAGCTGACGATCTCGTAGGTGACCGTGTCGGCGGCCTCGGCCCACTCCTCGACGCGTACCTGCAGCGGGGGGGACGCCGGCGGCGTGCCATCGGGCGCTGCTGCCTCCGGGCCGGGGTGGGCTTCTGACCCCGGGTCGGTGCCCCCTCCCGCCGACGCTCCCGGCTGCGCTCCCGGCGGCGCTCCCGGCGGACGCCCAGGTGGCGGCCCCGCCGCGGGCGCGCGGCTCGCGGCCCCGAGCAGCACCACCTCGTCGCCTACCACGGGCTCCTCGTCACCGCACCACACCATCAACTGGTCCATCGTGATCGTGCCGATCACGGGCCGCCGCCGACCGGCCAGGAGGACCTGGACACGGTTGGTGAGACGACGGGGGACACCGTCGGCGTAGCCGATCGGCACCGTCGCCACCCACCCGTCCTCCGGGGCCCGCCACCGGTGCCCGTAGGACACGGGCGTGTGCGCCACGACGTGCTTGGCGAAGGACACCTCGGAGACCAGCCGGAGCGCCGGACAGAGCCCGTGCTCGGCAGCATCCACCTCGCTGGAGGGCGACAGCCCGTAGACACCGATGCCCGGCCGCACGAGGACATGATGGGACCTCGGATGCAGCAGGACCCCCGCGGTGTTGGCCGCGTGCGTCAGCCTCGCGTGGAGCCCGACCCGAGCTGCCTGGTCGATGGCCCGGTCGAAGGCGGCCAGCTGCTGCGAGGTGGTGTCCACCGGGGGCTCATCCGCGCGGGCGAGGTGGGTGCACAGCCCCTCGAGCTCCACGCCCTCAGCGGTCGCCACCTGCTCGAACCGTGCCTGCCAGTGGTCCGGAGGGACGCCCACACGCGCCATGCCGGTGTCGACCTTGAGGTGCACCGGGACGGGCCGGCCCCGACCCTGGCCCTGAGCGTCGAGCGCGGCGATGAAGGGCTCGCGGTACACGGTGGGGGTCAGATCGGCGGCCAGCAGGTCGGCGATCGCGGCCACCGGTGGCTCGGACAGCACGAGGATGCGCGCGTCGATCCCCGCGTCGCGCAACTGCAGCCCCTCCTCCGCCAGGGCGACCGCCAGCCAGGTGGCCCCGGCCTCCACAGCGGCCCGCGCGACGGCTTCGGCGCCGTGGCCGTAGGCGTCGGCCTTCACCACGGCGCAGACCTCGGCACCGCCGGCCAGGGTCACGAGCCGACCGACGTTGTGCCGGATCGCGTCCAGGTCGACCTCGATACGGGTCGGTCGCAGGCCCGCGGCGACGGCCGCGACGCGGGTGTCAGCACCGTGGACGGCGATCATCGCTTCCCCTCTCGCCGTGCCCACCCCTCCCAGGGCATGGCGCCCCAGGCGGCGGCGCGCTGAACGGCGGCCGGACCGCCGCCGAGCGTGGCTGGCCCTCCACCGGACACCGCCGGGGTACGCCTGGACGGCTCGGCACCACCATCCTCCGAGCCGCGCCGAAGACCGCCGAGCACCTGCGGCAGCGCGGCCAGTAGGTCCGTGGCCGTGGCCCGGCCGGCCCGGTCCCGCCCGGCACGCAGCCCGGCCGCAGCGTGCCACCACACGGCGCGTGCGACCGCCAGGGGGAGGTCGTCGGCGGCGGCGATCGCGGTCGCGATGACGCCCGTCAGCACGTCCCCGGTCCCGCCCGAGCCCAGCTCGGGACCACCGATCGGGGTCACCCACACCCGCCCGTCGGGGGCCGCCACCAGCGTTCCCGGCCCCTTCGCCACGATGGTCACACGCAACCGCTCGGCGAGCTCCGGCACACGCTCCACCCGGTGCGCGAAGGCGTCGGGGCCGTCACTGCCCCCGCCGATGCGGGCCAGCTCCCGCTCGTGGGGCGTGAGCACCAGGGCACCGAGGTGGTCGGCGAGCGACGCCGGCTCGTCCCGGTGGACGTTGAGCGCATCCGCGTCGAGCACGAGCCGCGACGCGCGATGGCGGAGCGCGGCGACCAGAGCCGCCACCCCGGCACCCGTGCCGAGCCCCGGCCCCGCCAGCACCGCGCCCGCCCCGGTCGGCAGCGGCGGCAACGCGTGGACGGCATCGTCGTGCACGCCCCCGTCCACCGTCTCCGGCAACCCCCGCACCATCACCCCCGCGTCGACCCGGGCGGCCACCTCGCCGCGGACCCGCTCGGGTGTCGCGACGGTGACCAGGCCGGCGCCCGAGCGCAGCGCCCCCTCCGCGGCCAGCGCCGCTGCCCCGGTCGTCCCCGCCGCCCCGGCCACGGCCAGCACCGCTCCCCGGGCCCGCTTGTCCGCGGCCGCCGGCAGCGTCTCGGGCGCCGCCCCCTGGGGCGTCAGCGCGGACCACCTCGCCGTCCTCCGGGCGTGGCGGTCGTAGGTCGGACCGAGCGAGCCGAGCAGGAGCCGCCCGGTGTGGACCGCCGCCGGATGCAGCAGCAGCCCCCGCTTGACGGCCCCGAAGGTCACGGTGACGTCGGCGACCACGGCCGTCGGCGCGGCGCTGCCATCGTCAGCGGACACTCCGCTCGGAAGGTCGCAGGCGACGACCACGGTCCCGAGCCCGTGGGCGCGACGGAGGGCCTCGGCGGCCTCACCCGCGGCGCCACGAGGCGCACCGCTCGACCCGGTGCCGAGCAGGCAGTCCACCGCCACGTCCGCATCCGACAGCAGGTCGTCGAGGTGGTCGGTGCCCTCTACGGTGCGGCCACCCACCTCGATCCAGGTGGCGCGGTTGGCGGCCGCTTCCTCCGAGGCCGGGGTGTCCACCCCGTCCACCGCGACGACCGTGCAGTGGGCGCCGTGCTCACGGGCGAGGCGGCGCGCCGCAGCCCAGCCGTCCCCGCCGTTGTTGCCCTTGCCGACCAGCAGCACCACGCGGCGACCGCTGATGCGGCCACCAGCCGCTGCGACGACGCCCCGCGCCAGGTGACCGGCCGCGCGCTCCATGAGCCCGACCCAGGTGTCACCGGCCGCCACCGCCGCCTCGTCGCCGGCCCGTGCCTGATCGGCGTCGAGCAGGGGGACGGCGGCGCTCGGCATGGACGGAGCCTCGACTGCGGCGACGGGGCGGACGGGCGGCAGGCTACCCGTGGGGGGCTGGCACCGGTGGCTGCAGAACGCTCGCGCGTCGGGCAGAGTGGGGTGTACACGTCGAACGAGAGGTGCACGCGTGACCCGGGACTGCATCTTCTGCGCGATCCTCGATGGGGAGACCGAGGGGTCCTTCGTCGCGGCGACAGAGCGAGCCGTGGCGTTCCTCGACATCCTGCCGGTGGCGCCGGGCCACACGCTCGTGGTGCCCCGGCGCCACGCGGTCGGGCTCGTCGACCTCGATCCCGAGGACGGCGCCGAACTGTTCCGCCTCGGGCAGCAGATCGCCGTCGCGCAGTGGGAGCTCGGGCTGGCCGCTGGCGTCAACCTGTTCCTGGCCGACGGCAGCGTCGCAGGCCAGGAGATCTGGCACGCCCACCTGCACGTGATCCCCCGGCAGCCCGATGACTCGGTGGTGCTGCGGGTGGACTACGACGCGCCCCCCGACCGTGACGGGCTCGATGAGGTGGCGAGGCGGCTGCGCGGAGCCCTCGAGGAACTCTGAGCCGACGCCAGGCCGACAGCACCGGCAGCCGGCCGGTGCACTCCGCTCCCGCCCCGGCCGGCCACCCCACCCCGGCCACCCACTCCACCCCGGCCGGCCCACCCCGGCCACCCACTCCACCCCGGCCACCCACTCCACCCCGGCCGGCCCACCCCGGCCGGCCCACCCCGGCCACCCCACCGGATCGCAACGAAACGACCACCTGGCGGTCGCATCGTTGCGATCCGACGGGCAGCGGCAGCGCTCACCGGCAGCGGCAGCGCTCACCGGCAACGGCAGCGCTCACCGGCAGCGGCAGCGCTCACCGGCAGCGGCAGCGCTCACCGGCAACGGCAGCGCTCACCGGCAACGGCAGCGCTCACCGGCAGCGGCAGCGTCGGCGGCTACTCGACGGTGACGGTCTTGGCGAGGTTGCGCGGCTGGTCCACGTCCTCACCCCGAAGCGTGGCGACGTGGTAGCTGAACAGCTGCAAGGGCACCACGCTGAGGATCGGCCCCGCCAGCTCGTGAGGCGGCTCGGGCAGGGTGAGGACGTCGTCGGCGTGCTCGGTCAGCGCCGCGGTGGAACCGGCGGTCCCGATCGCCAGCACCGAGGCGCCCCGGGCCCGCACCTCCTGGATGTTCGACACCATCTTGCCGAAGACGTGCCCGGCCGGCGCCAGGGCCACCACCAGCGAGCCCGGCTCGATCAGCGCGATCGGTCCGTGCTTCATCTCCCCCGCCGGGAAGGCCTCGGCGTGGAGGTAGCTGATCTCCTTCAGCTTCAGCGCGCCCTCCATGGCGATCGGCAACCCGGCGTGCCGCCCGATGAACATCGTGTAGTCGACGTCGTGGTAGCGCTGGGCGAGCTCGCGCAGCTGCCCATCGAGCTCCAGGACCTCCCGCAACGCGTCGGGGACCCGGTCGAACCGCTCGAGGATGTCCGCCACCTCGGAGCTGTAGACCCGGCCCCGAGCCTGCCCGAAGTAGAGCCCGAGGAGCAGGCAACCGACGATCTGGGTGGTGAACGCCTTGGTCGAGGCGACCGCCACCTCGGGGCCGGCGTGGGTGTAGAGCCCCCCGTCGGCCTCGCGGGCCAGGGTGGAGCCCACCACGTTGGTCAGCGCGATCACCGGGGCGCGCTGGTTACGGGCGTGGGCCGCGCCGGCGATCGTGTCGATCGTCTCCCCCGACTGCGAGATTGCGATCACCAGGGTGTGGGGATCGACGATCGGGTCGCGGTAGCGGAACTCGCTGGCCACCTCGACGTCCACCGGGATCCCAGCCCAGTGCTCGATCGCGAGCTTCCCGACCATGCCGGCGTGCAGCGAGGTACCGCAGGCCAGGATGAACACCTTGTCGATCCGGGAGAACTCGCCCTCGTCGATGCGCAGCTCGTCGAGCTGGAGCCGAGGTGGCAGTCCCGGGGCGGGGGCGTTGAGCCGGTCGAGCAGGGTGTCGGCGACGGCCTGGGGCTGCTCGTGGATCTCCTTGAGCATGAAGTGGTCGTAGCCCTGCTTCTCCGCCGCCGCCAGGTCCCAGTCGACGGTGTAGGCGTGGGGGGTCGCGGGGACGCCGTCGACGTCCACCACCTCGATGCCCTGGGGGGTGATCCGGGCGAACTGGCCGTCGAGGAGCGCCGCGACCTCGTTGGTGTGCTCGATCAGCGCAGCGACGTCGGAAGCGCAGTAGCCGACCCCTTCGGCCTGGGCCACGATCAACGGCGCCTCGTGCTTGGCGACCACCAGCGTCTCGGGGTCGTCGGCCGCGACCACGCACAGGGCGTAGGCGCCTTCGAGGCGGGCGACGACGGCGCGGACGGCGGCCAGCAGGTCCGGGGTGCCGTCGGCGGCGGTTGCCGCCGTCGACGACGCCGTCAACTGCTCGGCGATCAGATGGGCGACCACCTCGGAGTCGGTGTCGGAGGCGAAGCGCACGTCACCGAGCTCGGCCTTCAGCGTCTGGTAGTTCTCGATGATGCCGTTGTGGACGATCGCGACCCGGCCGCTGGGATCGAGGTGGGGGTGGGCGTTGCGGTCACTGGGTTCACCGTGGGTAGCCCAGCGGGTGTGCCCGAGCGCGGTCGACGCGGACAACGGCTGCCCGTCGAGGGCTCCGGCCAGGTTGTCCAGCTTCCCGGCCCGCTTGACGACCCTCAGTCCCTCCGGGTCGGTGGTCACGACCCCCGCCGAGTCGTAGCCGCGGTACTCCAGGCGCCTGAGGCCGGCGACGACGCCGTCCACCGCAGCAGCATGGCCGGTGATGCCGATGATCCCACACACTGGCCCGCGCTCCTCGTCCGTCCCGGCTGCCCGTCCCCACTTCCGTCGGCCAGCCTACTGAGGGCGTGGTCCTCCGACAGCGAGGTGGTGGACCGGGCGGCCGGGGCCGGGCAGCGCGGATCAGCTGGTGGCGAAGGTCTCGAGGATCGCCCACAGGTTCTCGGCCATCCGCTGCGTGGGCACGCGGTACCACGCGCCGCCGAGGATCAGGTGGTCGACGTGCGCCTCGATGGCGGACAGGCGGTCCCGCACCTCGTCGGGGGTGCCGGCCACGGCGTAGCGCTCCACCGCCTCATCGGGGACGGCGGCGACCATGGCGTCGAGGTCCTGGCGGGTGTCCTTCCACACCGCCCGGAGCCGGTCGGTGAGTTCACCGTCGCCGTAGGAGTCGAACACCGGCCGGTAGTTGGGTGTGGTCCCGTAGAAGGCGATCTGCTGCTTGGCCTCGCGGACCGCCACCTCGCGGTCCTCGGCGATGCACAGGATGACGCCCTGGTTGACGGTGAAGTCCTCCCGGCGGCGACCGGCGGCGACCAGCGCCTCGTCGATCCGCGGGAGCACCGTGTCGGTCAGGTACCGATCCGAGGTGAAGGGGTGACCGAGGATGCCGTCGGCATGGGTGGCCGCCGCCGCGACCATCAACGGTCCCACCGCTGCGACGCACACACGGGGGACCTTGCGGTCATGGGCGCGGCCCTTTCCCGCGACCCCCGGCCGGAGCACGCGGTAGATCTCCCCGTCGAAGGTGGCCTCCTCACCGCGCTCGATCGCCCACACGGTCCGCATCGCCTCGACGTACTCCGCCATGCGCTTGGCCGGACGATCGAAGGCGGCGGAGAACCGCTCCTCGATGATGCGCTGCACCTGGCTGCCGAGCCCGACGATGAAGCGATCACCCGACAACTCGTTGAGGTCCCACGCCTGCATCGCGGTGATCGTCGGCGACCGGGGGAACGCGAGCGTGATGTTGGTGCCCACGTCGATCCGCTCGGTTGCCTGGAGCACGACCGAGGCCTGCACGATCGACTCGCGATCGGTCTCCGCGACCCAGGCGGCATCGAAACCCTTGGCCTCCACCTGTTCCGCCAACGCACCGAGGAACGCGTACGGCCCCCCGAGCGTCACTCCGCGAGTCGCCACGATGCCGCCCTGTCCCGCCGTCCCGACGTGTCGTCTCGTCCCTGATCCTGACCGGGTGGCGAACCTAGCGGCCGGACACGCGGAGACCGGCACCCGGGGGGGGCGGCGCTGGGCGCGAGCCGAACCTGTCCCCGCTCCCGTCCCGTCCAGCTCAGGGGTCGACGTCGGTGGTCGGGTCGACGTCGGTGGTCGGGTCGGCGTCGGTGGTCGGGTCGGCATCGCGACGGTCGTCGCGGTCGGCATCGGGGCCGGTGGGCCGGTCGGCGTCGGGGCCGGTGTCGTGGTCAGCAGCCGGGTCAGGGCGCAGCGCCACCTCGGCGACCGCGCGGTGCCGCACGCTCAGGGCCTCGAGCTCCCAGCCCTGCGCGGTGACGCGATCCCCACGCCGGGGCAGCCGACCGAGCACCTCGGTGAACCCCCCTCCGAGCGAGGTGGACTCGAGGGCCGTGGCATCGAACTCGACCTCCACGTCGGACAGGTCGGTCAGTGGGAACCGCCCGGAGAGCTGCAGCCGTCCGTCCGGCAGGTGGCGCACCTCGGGGTGGTCTCGGTCGTGCTCATCGCGCAGCTCACCGACGATCTCCTCGACGAGGTCCTCGACGGTCACGATGCCCTCGACGCCGCCGTGCTCCGACAGCACGATCGCCAGCCGGCGCTCGGCGGCCTGGAGCTGCCGTAGCGCGTCGAGCACCGGCAGCGACTCGGGGAGCACCGAGGCCTCCACGGCGTGGTCGGCGACGCGGCCGCTCGCGCGCGCCAGCGCCACCACCGAGACGGTCCGATCGGCGTCATCCAACCCCTCGCTGTAGACGGGTGCGCGGGAGTAGCCCCGCTCGAGCAGCTCGTCCAGCGCGTCCTCGGCCGTGAGGTCCTCGGGGAGCGCCACCACGTCCAGCCGCGGGATCATCACCTCCCGCACGGTGCGGCTCGTGACCTCCATCGCACCGAGCAGCACCTCTTGGTGTGAGTCCGGGACGACCCCTGGGGCCGCGATCAGCTGCCGGAGCTCCAGCACCCCGAGCTCCTCGCGGGACTGCGCCGGGTCGATCCCTGCCGCCCGCACGACCGCATCGATCGAGACCGACAGCACCCAGATGACCGGCCGCAGCAGGCGGGAGATCAGATCGATGAGAGGCGCGATCAGAGTGGCCCAGCCCTCGGCCCGCTGCATCGCGATGCGCTTGGGCGCCAGTTCACCGAGTACCAGCGTGACGTAGGTGAGCACCCCGGTGACCAGCAGGATCGCCGCCGGTTGCGCGAGGGCCCCCAGGGGCGAGAACACCACCATGAGGGGTTCCGCCAGGGACACGGCCCCGATCGCCGAGGCCAGGAACCCGGCGAGGGTGGTACCGATCTGCAGCGTGGCCAGGAACCGGTTCGGATCGGCGGCCAGGGTGGCGACGGACCGCTCCCGGCGCGTGCCCTCGGCCAGGCGCTCGATCTGTGTGGACCGCAGGGAGACCAACGCGATCTCCGTGCCCGAGCACAGCCCGCTGACGAGGACCAACACCCCGATCGTGACGAGTTGCCAGAGCTGACCGTCCATCGCACGCTCCCGTCCGCGGGGGGACGGTTCAGCCTACGGCCGGGACGGGTGCGGCAGCGCGGTCGGCCGGTCAGGTACCGACAGGGTCAGGTGCCGGTGCGGTCAGGTGGTCACGGACGGCGTCGGCGATGACGTCGACGGCGTGCTGTGCGTCCTCCTGGGTCTCCGCCTCGGCCATGACGCGGACCAGCGGCTCGGTCCCCGACGGCCGCAGCAGCACGCGGCCGCCCCCACCGAGCCTGGCCTCCTCCACGCGGACGGCCTCCCATATCTCCGGGGTATCGGCCAGCCGGTCCCGGTCGACCCCCCGCACGTTCACCAGCACCTGCGGCAGGCGGGACATGACCGTCGCGAGCTCTTTCAGGGGCTCGCCCGTCGAGCGCACCACCGACAGCAGCCGCACGGCGGACAGCACCCCGTCCCCGGTCGTGGCGTGGTCGAGATCGATGAGGTGACCGGACTGCTCCCCGCCGAGGTTCAGCTTCCGCTCCCGCATCGCCTCGAGGACGTAGCGGTCGCCCACCCTGGTCTCGACGACGTCGATGTGCAGTCCCTCCATCGCCCGCTTGAACCCCAGGTTGGTCATCACGGTGGTGACCACCGTGTCCTGCGCCAGGGTCCCGCGGAGGTGCATGTCCCGGGCGAGGATCGCCAGGATCACGTCGCCGTCGACCTCGACGCCCTCGTGGGTCGCGGCGATCAGACGGTCGGCGTCCCCGTCGTGGCTGATGCCGACGTCGGCACCGTGCTCGATCACCGCTGCCCGGATCACCTCGGGGTAGGTGGAGCCGGCGCGCTCGTTGATGTTGGCCCCGTCAGGCGTGCAGTGCACCGTGATCACTTCGGCACCGAGGTGGCGGTAGACCTGGGGGGCCACGCTGGACGCCGCACCGTTCGCGCCGTCGACGACGATGCGCAGCCCGGAGAGGTCGACCTCTGCGGTGCTGGCCAGGTGCTCGATGTAGCGAGCGATCGCCGACGGATCGCTCAGGCGGCGACCGATGTCGGTGCCCGTCGGACGGCGCGCGCTGCGCTCAGCCACGATCCGTTCGAGTGCCGCCTCCTCGTCGTCGGTGAGTTTGAAGCCTTCGGTGCCGAAGAACTTGATCCCGTTGTCGCCGACCGGGTTGTGGGACGCGGAGATCATCGCGCCGGCCGCGGCCGCCGATCGGGCGGTGAGGTGGGCCACCCCGGGGGTCGGCAGCACCCCCACGCAGAGCGCGTCACCACCAGCGGAGGTGACCCCCGCCACCAACGCGGCTTCCAGCATCTCGCCCGACCACCGGGGATCACGCCCGACCACGACGGTGGGGCGCTGCTGGCCGCCGGGGTGCAGCAGGGTCACGAGCGCCCGGCCGAGGGCCATGGTCAGCTCAGGCGTCAACTCCTGGTTGGCCTGCCCACGCGTACCGTCGGTCCCGAAGATCGCCCCCACCGGTGCTCCCTCTCCCGCCTGCTCAGGTGTCGTTGCGTCTCTGCGTCGGTGCGTCGCGGTCCGGTTGCCTGGTTGCCTGGTGGCCTGGTGGCCCGGTCACCGGTCGGCGCGGATCCCGCGACCGACGTGCCGATGTGCCGATGCTAGGGGCTGCGCGGCGTCCGGAGCCGGCACCGGATCGCAACGATACGACCATCTGTGCGTCGGATCGTTGCGATACCGCAGCCGCGGCGACGCCGACGCCGGTCGCCGAACGGCGGACGCCGCCCGCGATGGGGCGGCGTCACCGAAGCGGTCGCGCCAGGCCGGCCAGCGCCAGGGCGACAAGCGCCAGGCCGGCCAGCGCCAGGGCGACAAGCGCCAGGGCGATCAGCGCTTGGAGAACTGCGGCGCACGGCGGGCCTTCTTGAGCCCGTACTTCTTGCGCTCGACCTTGCGGGCATCCCTCGTCAGCAGCCCGGCGCTCTTCAGCGCGGCCCGGTTGTCGGCTTCGTCACCGACCAGTGCGCGGGCGATCGCCAGACGCAGCGCGCCAGCCTGGCCCGTGGTCCCGCCGCCGTGCAGGCGCGCGTCCACGTCCCACTGGCCCTCCTGCTCGAGGACCCGGAAGGCCTCGGTGGCGTGGGCACGCAGCTTCTCGGTGGTGAAGTACTCCTCCAGCGGCTTGCCGTTGAGGGAGTACTGCCCCGACCCACGGCTGATCCGTGCCCGGGCGACGGCCGACTTGCGGCGTCCGGTGTACATGGTGCTCATGGTCTCAGACCTCAGAGGTGGTCGGGCAGCGGCTGGGGCTGCTGGGCGGCGTGCGGGTGGTCGGGGCCGGCGTAGACCTTGAGCTTCTT
>PWWI01000098.1 GCA_003561535.1 Nitriliruptoraceae bacterium | reverse complement strand
CCGTGCCATTGTTTGTTACAGTAAATGTAACCGCATTATTTGTTGAACCTGCTTCGATAAAACGGTCTTTTTGGACATTACTAATGTCGAAACGTGGTATCTGTATTTCTTTGCCTGTAGTGGTTACCTCTTTTTTGTCGGAAGCAAATTCAATCAATTGCTGCCCACAACAATTGACAGCCCAGGATTCGACGGCAAGATCGAAAGTCTTGGTATCCTGTGATCTGATTCGTAGTTTGATTTCCCCACCAGATTGCGCCTGCAGGTCGTATGTTGCGGGATCCAGGCCCAGCATTTCGGTAAATTTAACTCCATCCCTGATATCCCAATCATAGATATCCGGATCTATCAGGTTGACAATATGTCTGACACTCATGTCTGCCCTATCCAGAATTTCGAACTTGGTGGAAACTGCGCGAGGATCTTTAGTGATTTTGAAATCCGCTTTCCAGTTTTCAAAAATCCAGTTCCCAAAGTCAGGGTAAGTAATTGTAACATAGACGTATCCGCTTCCATCATCATTAATCACTACACTATGGCCCGCCCTGATGTCATCGAATAGAACTGCATCGTCATCAATATCGATGAAGGCGTAGGTTTGTAGCTTGATAGAGCCATAGTTATCGATATTGCCTTTTAAGTTAAGCTTGGCATTATCCATTACCACCAATCTTGTTGATGGCGACCACATGACGTTGTTAAAGGTCGCATTATGGCCGGGCCAAACGAAAACATCACCATCCAGGGTATAGCCACAGACTTCGCGAACATCATTAATGGGTGCGGTTCCAACATTAATATCTACTTCTTCCAGCTTGACCGTTTCTAAAATAACGTTATGGAGGAACCTGCTGAGTTCGACATCTTTCACCAGGAGGCCGTCACCGAGCACCAGGACATTATCAGCCTTGGTATCGCTAATGATCCTCCCACCTTGAAGAGTGCCGTATCGATCAAAGGCTTTAAAGGTAGTAGCCGGGCATGCTTTCGAGCCTCGCAGATCCCCTTCTGTAAAAATGCCGCGAATATTGCCACACATTAATTCGATCTGATCAAACTGAACCGTTTTGCGATTGATGATGGTAAAATCGCCCCACATGTAGACTTTGTGAAACTCGACATCACCAAGCCACACACTGTCCATCAAGGGAGCATCTCCGTCATTATCACCACTACAACCGATATAATTATTAATTGGTGTAAAGATATAAACGTCTGAATCAAAAGCGGGTCCGTGGATGTAGAGCCGATCAGCATCCTTTTTGCAAACCTGCGGGTCAACACCATCAATACATACCGGATCTTTGGTATCTTGACTTTCCTCGGGGATGGTATAACCACCTTCATAGTTTCCGTCTTGTAAAAAGTCTGCTGTAGGCTTGCCAAACCAAACTGGGTCTCCAACAAAAACTGCAGAACCCAGGATCTGGCCGCCGTCATATTTACCCTGGTCACCGGTTCCCGCACTTTCATAATCGCGGGCATCAGTACCAACGAGCATTAATCCAGGGCCGCTGGGGTCGGAGGTTATCTTAACCACCCCGCAGGTATGCAGCTTTGCTTTATCGTGATTGATTGCCCACCAGACCAGGCCGTACTTGTCGGAGAAAATAGTTGCGTCTTCGAGTTTGGGTTCGGCCGGACTGTAGGTACCATACTTTAATGACTTACCGACATACATTCCCGTAAAGTTGTCCAGCCAGCTGATCTTGTACAGATAGGCATCGCTATTGACATAGAGGATACCTTTCGATCCATCAGCTGCATGGAAAGAGACTCTGTTTAACTCTGCGGCGTTATCTTCGATGCCAATTTTGTTATACACTTTGGTATCGTTTATTTCGACATCGCTGACAAACAAGGATTTCCCAAGCAAGCTGCTGCTGCTTATTACTAGATTAGTGGCCGGGCTGGCCTGATTTTGATACCAGTCAGCAAACTTCACGTTAAAAACAACACTGCTGAACTTGATGCTGTCACCATCAGCCAGGACTGCATTTTCATATTGCCATTGATCCCAATCACTGTCATTTAAGTCGCCATTGAATCTTCCATTCATCACATGGGTTCCATCCCCTTCAAAGGTCAAAGGACCTTTATTCAGGGTGATGGAAAAACCATTCAGCTCAAGGACTTTCAGGTCCCACTCAATCCTGTATCTTTTACTGAGAGCGAAACTGCTATCTAGAACTATAACATCGGGTTTTGTATTCATGGCATCCTGAAATTCTAACTCACTGGATACTCTCTCAATGATCCAATCTTCCTCTCCAACCATTACTGTCATCTTTGCTTTAACTCCATCAGGATTGCCCACACCTTCGGGTAAATTGACCAGCTCTCCATAAAAGACATAGTTTCCATGCTCCATGGCATTATAAGGTGGAGTGGAGTCTTCTTCCCAGACAACATCAATATCCATAGTAGTTGCATTGACTGTAGCCTCTACTGTTGACGGGAAGTCGATATCTTCGATTCCCGTCCCGTAAGGAACAGTCTTGTTAAGTGCCTTTACACTAACAACTTTAGTCGGTTCACATGGAAACTCATCGATTAGACCCAGAGCGTATTGCATGATCAAAGTTACGTCTTGCACATTAATAACTCCATCACAATTGACATCAGCCAGTTTTTGCTGATTATCATCAAGCTCTTCGATCTCCAGAACGTGCTTCATTACAAGCACAACATCCAACACATTTATTTCCCCGTCATCATTTACATCACCAAGGGGCGCTGCCGAAGCGATATAAGAAAAAATAAACAGGAAAAGAAATATGGAAAGAATAACTAGAGACGTCTTAGCCCCTGCCCTCTTTCTAAGAAAATTCGGCATTTCAACAACCTCGCTTTCTTGAATAAGTTATTACCTCCAAGATTTAATTAGGGCATCCATTTTACGACTTATAGACAATCCTTGCTTCTCCCTGATTGATAATATTAAATCTATATTTTCTAGTGAGCTGACTTTTTCGCCCTTTTGAATATTGAATAACCGGTTGCTGCAATTAGTGCCGTGACAATTAGACCAATCCCCATTGCCATAACATTAATACCCGCACTACCAGGTTTATCTTGATGACCATTATTCCCTTGTTCCACCCCCGAATAATCTATGGTGATCTTACCGTCAATCGGGCTGGCTGCTATCGTTTCTCCGGGAGAAATGATAATTTCTTCAAAAGTAAGCCTGGTTTCTCCTTCACTGAAGAGTTCGAAACTAATAATGCAGATATCCCCGTCCTCTGCTGTATCGGCAGCGGCGGTAATCCACATAAACATCAACTGGTCTTCAGCATATTCCAGGTTAGCCATGTAGAGACCACTGGCAGCGCTCTTCACCAGCTCACCACTCTCTACAGCCACCGGCCTGACCAGAGCAGGATCAAAATTGAGGATGAACTGTCCCCCTTCTGAACCGACGGCATTTTCAGCCCTGATGATAACAGATATTATCTCCCCGCCTGCTCCTTCTTCTTCACTTGCCACCAGCCTTAGACCCTCTGCAGCCTGTAGATCACCTGTCGTCAGGCTGATCAGGATAAGCATCACCAGCATGAACAGGATCTGCTTCAATCCTGCCTTGTTCCTTTTTCTCATAGCTGTCACAAACCTTGTCAGGATATTTATGATGCAGTTGATAGTGTTATAGTGTATACATTTTTTGTCTTTACAGATATGATTGCCACGGCGGCGATGCCAAATCACCGCCGCATGCAATCGTTTTTCATAAAGCTCAACTTAAACGCCCTTACCTGGAAGCCAGGCGGCTGCGCTTAAGGAAGAAAAACAGGCCACCCAGAAGTACCAGCATGCCTAACGGCAAGAAGTAGTTCATTCCCCCTGTCGGCGGGGTCGGCACTTTTTCTTCCAGCTCCCTGATCCGGTTTTCAGCAGCTCTGAGCATGGCCAGATAAGTAAAATCGTCATCTGTGGCCCCCATGTCCTTGGCCTTATTAACCAGGGCCCGGGCCGCCACAACATCAGGCTTGTCATCAAGGGGCAGTTCATCGAGTGCCGGCAGGGCCAGGATAGCATCATCAGCAGCCTTGATTGCTTCCAGGAGCTCGATTTTCTTCTCAGCGTCTTCCAGCTTGCCCAGGTCGTCAAAATCATCGTCTTCTGCGCCGAGTTCTTTTGCGGCATCAACCAGTTCCCGGGCTTTTTCAACATCATCTTTGTCGTCTAATGTCAGATCATCGACATCGGGCAGATCGGCAATGGCCTTGTTGGCGGCATCGATTGCTTTTTGCAGTTCGTCAATGTCTTCCCCTTCAATGCTGCCGGAAACCGGAGCAGCCACCTCTACATCATCAGGCGACATCACGATTTTGTGGAAGGTAAGGCTTGTTTCACCTTCATCGAGAATTTCGAAAGTGATGGTTCCGACTGTCCCGGAATCCTCGGTGGCCCCGTCGGCAGTGACCCAAATGACCCTTAACTCGCCATCTGCCAGTTCTAAGTTGTAGTCGAACAGGTTACCGGAAATATCCGGGACAAAACCTCCCCTGGCAGCCGAAACCGGCTTCACGAGATCCTCATCAAAATAAAGGTCAAACTGCCCGCCTGTGGTGTCCAGGCCATTTTCAATGCTTATACTAACTTCTACTTCATCCCCGACTGCTCCGCTTTCATCACTGGCGCTGAGCTTCACTTCGTCTGCAGCGAAAGCGGCCTGTGAAAATAAGAGTAAAATTGATACGCACATAACCATGGTGATCAATAGGGTCTTTCTTTTCTTAAGTAATCTCATCATATTTACACCCCTTTATTTTTCAAATAATATTTATTTTTTATAACGAGGTAAAAGCTGCCCTCCTTATATTCGTTAATTGGTTTAACTTGCATATATAATCTTTTTCCAGTTTCACCCTTCCGAAAACCATTTTAGAAACGATTTTTACGTTTTCCCATGAAAAGTAAACCTGTTCCCGTAATTAAAAGGCCGGCAATTTTCATATAAGATGCTGCCCCGGTAGGAGGTGTTGGTTCGGGCTCTGGTTCAGGTTCGGGCTCTGGTTCAGGTTCGGGCTCGGGCTCCGGTTCGGGTTCGGGCTCCGGTTCGGGCTCTGGTTCAGGTTCGGGCTCTGGTTCAGGTTCGGGCTCTGGTTCAGGTTCGGGCTCTGGTTCAGGTTCGGGCTCGGGCTCTGGTTCGGGCTCTGGCTCTGGCTCTGGAAGCCTTTCTTCGGCCTCTTCTAAAACTTTTAGCCGCCAGCAGAGGTCAAATTCTGTAGCACCATATTCCTCAATCGCTATATTGGCAAGCCGGCGCGCTTCTTCAATAAGATCTCTGTGTTCTTCGGTGATTTGCGCTGGAGGAGGAATTTTGTCAATAGCATCTCTGGCTGCCTGGATTGCCTCTAATTTTTCAACCTGCCATTCAATGGCCTCCAGTTTTTCTAATTCGTTAAAATCTTCTTCCACAGCTCCATAATCTTCGATTGCAATATTAACCAAATTTCGCGCCTCGGCAATGTCACTTTCAACAGCAGGATCTAAATGTCTTATTCTATCAGCTCTGGGCAACCTCAAGATAGCAAGATCAGCAGCCTTTATGGCATTTTTTTTATCAGCATCCATGGATGTTTGTTCATTTTCATGTTCTTCTGATTCAGTAGCATATGCTGTCTGTGTATTAAAGGCCAACATCGCTAAAAGAACCAATATTACGATAGAAAGGATAAACCCATACCAGCCTAATTTTTTCATAATCTTCTCTCCCTTTTAACTTAATCATGCGCCCATCTATCTCTGTTAAATCCTTTACTTAAACCGGTACGCATGCCCTTATTGTTAATTTATGTCCCCTTTTTCACCCCCAAAAACCTTAGTGGTACTGGCTGGTAATAAAAAACTTAAAAATCCATTTTTGCATCATATACGTATGCCCAATAATTAATTAGAAAAGATTTTTACCTTTTCCAAATAAAAGTAAACCTGTTCCTGTAACCAAAAGACCTGAAATGATCTTTATAGTTACAGCCCCAGTTACAGGTAGGGGATCAGGTTCTGGCTCAGGCTCGGGAAGTCTTTCTTCGGCATCTTCTAAGACTTTATACCGCCAGCAGAGATCAAAATAAGTGGCTCCGTATTCCTCCATGGCTATAGCGGTAAGCCGGCGCGCTTCTTCAAT
>PWWI01000308.1 GCA_003561535.1 Nitriliruptoraceae bacterium | reverse complement strand
GAAGTACATGATCCCGATCTTCTTGTGATCGGTGGTGGTGAGCCACCCCGTGAAGCCATCCAGCTTGCGCGGACGACCCGAGTAGCCCTTGCGCTCAGTCGTGGTGCTCGACATCAGCGTGTCTCCTCGCGGCTCGGGGCGGCGCCCCCGGCAGACGTCGTGGGCGTGGTCAGTCGAGGCTGAGCATGTACGCCACCAGGGCGTCCAGCTCGTCCTCGGTCAGGTCGAGGTTGGGCATCCCGATGCCGCTCACTTCGTACTGCATCGGCTTCATCGAGTTCGGATCGCGCAGCCACTCGCGGAGGTTCTCCTCCGTCATGTCGTGGATCGCACCGGCGAACTCGAGCCGGCTCATCAGGTGGGTGAGGTCGGGACCCTGGCCGGGGTTGCGCGCGCCGTCCTCCCACACCTGGTGGCAGGAGGCGCAGGCCTGGCGACCGTCACCGAGTTCGTGGAACAGCTCGCGACCGAGCGCCTCGGGCGTGCCGTCGGCCGGCTGCTCGGCCGGGGTGCTCTGGGCAGCGACCCAGGCGTCGAACTCCGCGTCCTCGTAGGCCTCGACCCGGATCCGCATGTTCGCGTGGCTCAGGCCGCAGTACTCGGCGCACTGGCCGAGGAAGCGGCCGGGCTCGTCGGCCTGGATGTTGAGGAAGGTGGTCTGGCCGGGGATCAGGTCCTGCTTGCCCGCCAACCGGGGGACCCAGAAGGAGTGGATCACGCCGAGGTCCGGCGAGCGCGCGAGGTCGGCGGCGGTCATCTCCAGTCGGACCGGGGTGCCCACGGGGATGGCGAACTCGTTGGCGGTGTAGATGTCGTAGTCGGGGTAGTAGTACTCGAACCACCAGCGGTGCCCGATCACCTCGACGGTGAGGTAGTCGTCGGGCTCATCCGTCACCTCGAAGATGCCCTGGACCGTCGGCACCGCGATGATGGCCAGGATGACGGCGGGGATCACCGTCCAGACGATCTCCGCGCGGGTGTTGCCGTGGATCTGCTTGGGCAGGGAGCCGTCATCGTCCTTGCGGGTCCGGAACCGGATCACCGAGAAGATGATCAGGCCCTGGACGAAGATGAACACCGCCAGGGCGATCCAGGCGACCGGGATGATCAGGTCGTGGGGCGCCTGGGCGTAGGGCCCGGCGGGATCGAGCGCGTTCTGCTCGGCATCCCCGCAGGCGGCCAGGACCACCGCGGCCAGTCCGAGGACCCCGAGGAGGAGGGGGGTCCGGCGGCTGCGACGCGCGTGAGGGTGCTCGCGCAACGTGTCGTCTCCTGGTCGGTCGGGCGCCGGCTCGGGCGCCCTGCGGCTGCCGTACTCGCTCGCGGCGTTGCTGTCCGCCACGACCGGGGTGCTCACGCCTCCGCCGCGTGACCAGTGCGTCCCGGTGGAGCACTGGGCCCGGCGGTGAGGCACGACGGGCCTTCTGCGGCCCACCTGGTGGCCGAAGAGTAGCCGTTCGGACCTGCGTGCACCCAACTGACGGCCCTACTGGCCACGCCATCGGGCCTCGACCAGGGCCTCATGGCTCCCAGCGGAACCGACGGCTGCCGACCACGACCGCGACCAGCCCCCAGGCCACCAGCACCAGGGTCGCCTCGACGGCCAGGCCCTCCCCCGACAGGGCCGAGTCCAGCGCGTTGCGCAGGGCACCCATGGGGAGCAGGGCCCCGAGGGCCGCCAGCGGGGCGGGCAGCGCCTCGGCCTCGAAGGTGACCCCGCTGATCACCAGCAGGACGAGGAACAGCCCGTTGGTGGCCGCCAGCGTCGCCTCGGCCCGCAGCGTCCCGGCCAGCAGCAGACCGAGCGCGGTCGAGGTCAGCGCGCCGAGCAGGACCAGCAGCGGCGCGAGCAGCAGCCCACCACCCGGCTGCCAGCCGAGCCCGACGACCGCCACCACCACGACCAGCACCGTCTGGACCAGCAGCAGGGCGGCCACCGACAGCCCCTTGGCGACCAGGAAGGCGCCCCGGGTCAGCGGGGTGCCCCCGAGACGCTTCAGCACGGCGTACTTGCGCTCGAAGGCCGTCTGGATCGCGACCGCCACGAGGCCGGTGGCCACCACCGAGATCGCCAGCACGCCGGGCACCAGGAAGTCCACCGGGGCCTCGCCGCCCGTCGGGAGCACGTCGACCACGGAGAAGAACACCAGCACCCCGAGGGGGATGCCGAGGGGGACCAGCAGGCTCTCGGCCGAGCGCACCAGCAACCGCAGCTCCATCGCCGCCTGGGCCAGGGTCGCCCGCACGATCGGGGTGGTGCGTGGCACCTCGGTGCCGGAGGCGGTGCGGGTCACGGTGCCACCTCGATGTCATCGGCGGTCAGGCGCAGGAACACGTCCTCCAGGCTCGAGGTGCCCGTGTGGAGGTCCTCGATGCGCTCGCCCCGATCGGCCAGCCAGCGGGACAGGCGCACCAGCAGTTCGGGCTCGTTGTCGGCGTCGACCAGGTACTGCCCGGCGCTCGGCTCGGTGACCGGGACGGCCAGCGCCGCCGACAGCGACGCGAGCTCCAGGCCGGGCCGGGCCACGAAGGTGACGCGGGGGTGCTCGGCCCGGGTCAGCTCCGCGAGGGTGCCCTGGGCGATCAGCCGACCCCGGTCGATGATCGCCACCCGGTCGGCGAGCTGCTCGGCCTCGTCGAGGAGGTGGGTGGTGAGCACGACCGTGACGCCGTCGGCCTGCAGCTCCTCGATCAGCTCCCAGGTGCTGCGTCGGGCGGCCACGTCGAGGCCGGTCGTCGGCTCGTCGAGGTAGACGACCTCGGGACGCCCGATCAGCGCCAGCGCCAGGGAGAGCCGCTGCTTCTGCCCGCCGGACAGGTCCCGGAACCGGGTCCGTCGCGAACCGGTGAGGCCGACCCGCTGCAGCAGCTCCTCGGGGTCCCGTGGCGCCCGGTAGTAGGCGGCGAACAACCGCAGCACCTCCTCCGGGAAGGCGTGGGGGTAGACCCCACCCTCCTGCAGCATCAGCCCGGTCCGCGGCGCCAGCAGGGCGCGGTCGCGCCGCGGGTCGTGGCCGAGCACCCGGACCGTGCCCTCGTCGGGGATCCGGTAGCCCATGCAGCACTCGACCGTGGTGGTCTTGCCGGCGCCGTTGGGGCCGAGCAGGGCCAGGGTCTCCCCGATCGCCACCTCCAGATCGAGCCCCGCGACCGCGGCCACGCGGTCGTAGCGCTTGGTCAGTCCACGGATCGCGATGGCGGTGCCCGGGGCGGCAGCGGCGTCGGGAGCGGCTTCGGGCACGGTGTGCTCGGCGATCGTGGGAGGAGGTCGGGCGGCCCGGGCTGCGGGCCGCGGGGACGGCGCAGGGTAACCCCGACGGCCGAGTGGACAGGGTCGTGAGCGCGCAGCTACGCTCTATGGGCAGTCCACGGACTGCCGCGGCCCCGTGTGTCCCCCCGTCGCACGGGGTCGCACCATGTTCGCAGACGGTGCACCGGGAGGCCACGTGGCCGAGCAACTGCACCGGATCGAGGGGCCGGTCCAACGGCATCGTCGGGAGATCCTGGCCGCCCAGCTGTGGGCGCGGGGTGCGGTCGGCGTGTGGGAGCGACCGGCCACCACGGTGGCGTGGTTCAGCGATCCAGCGCCATCGCTCTCGGACGAGGCGGGGCTCGTGCCCGAGCTCGCGGCCGGCGAGGTGGTCTGGAGCCGGGAGGTGGACCGCGACTGGCAGGCGGCCTGGAAGGCCACGATCACCCCGATCCGCGCGGGGAGGACCGTGGTGGTCCCCAGCTGGCTGGCCGACCAGCACGTGCCGACCGACCAGGACGAGCTCACCCTGGTCCTCGACCCGGGGCAGGCCTTCGGGACCGGGCACCACGCCACCACCGCGCTCTGCCTGGAACTGCTCGACGCCCTCGACCTGGCCGGCGGGTTGGCGGGACGCACCGTGGCCGACATCGGCTGCGGCAGCGGGATCCTGGCGATCGCGGCCGCCGGCCGCGGTGCCCGCGCGCAGGCGGTCGACGTCGATCCCGACGCGGTGGCGGTCACCCGTGACAACGCCCGCCGCAACGGCGTCGAGGTGGCGGCGACGACGGGGTCGGTCGCAGCCATCGACGCCCCCGCCGAGGTGGTGGTGGCGAACCTGATCAGCGACGTCGTCGTGGCTCTGGCCGCCGAGCTGGTGGCAGCCTGCCGCCGCGTCCTGATCGTCAGCGGGATCACCACCGAGCGCGCCGACGACGTGCTGGCGAGCCTCACCGCCGCGGGCGCCGAGGTGGAGCAGGTCCGCGAGCGGGACGGCTGGATCGCCGCGAAGCTCGTGGTGCCGGCCTCGGACGACCCGCGCGACCAGCGCCGGTCCGGGGAGACCCGGGGCGTGGGCCGAGGGCATGGCAACGCCCTCCGTGGGCTGCTGCTAGCCCTGCTCCTGCTGGTCGCTGCCCTGCTCGGCGCCGCCTGCACCACCCCCGACGTCGAGGAGGCACCCGAGGCCGGTTCCGAGCCCACCGACGGCGCAGCCGAGCTCGACCCCGCCAGCCTGGCGCTGGTCGCCGAGGTGGAGGAGGTCCGCGAACTGGTCGCCGAGATCGCCGCCGAACTGGAGACCGCGGCCGACGCCGGCGACCTGACGACGCTGCAGGAGGCGGCCGCGACCGCCGACGGGCTGCTGGTCGCCGACCCCGGCGACGACGGACGGGCGCTGTTCCCGGGGCAGGCGGCCGAGCGGACCGAAGGGCCGGACACCGAGGATGCCTTCACCGGCCTGCTGACCCTGGCACGCGACGTGGGCGGCCCGCTGGGCCGGAGCCTGGTGGAGGTCCTGCGTGATCCGATCGCCGGCGACCTCGGTGCCTGGGAGCTCGACGCTCCCGGGGCGGTCGCCAACGCCCGGGAGGCGACCGAGGGGGTCACCGACGAGGAGCGCGCCACCGAGCGGGTGCTGGCCCTGGACGGCGAGGCCAAGCGGGCGATCGCCTGGGTCGCCCTGGCGCGCTCCACCGGGGACGTCGACCTCGCCCGCGCCGCCGCCACCCGCGCCACCGACCACCTCGAGGTCATCGATATCGCGCTCAGCGGCATCACCGAGCGCACCCTCGCCCCGCCCGAGACGGATGCCTCCGACGACGCCGGCGAGGAGCTCGGCCCCGGCGTGGACGACGGAGACGGCGGGTGAGCCGACGCGACCGCAACCGCTCCCCGCTGCCCCGCGGCCCGCAGCTGGTCACCGTGGACGGCTTCACCCACGGCGGCGAGGGGGTCGCGCGACTGCAGGGCAAGGCGGTGTTCGTCCCGGGGACCCTGCCCGGCGAGGTGGTCCGCGTCCAGGTCGAGGACGACCGTGCCCGCTGGGCCCGCGCCCGGCTGCTCGAGGTGGTCGAGGCGAGCCCCGACCGGGTGACACCGCCCTGCCCCTACGTGCCCGACTGCGGGGGCTGCGACCTCCAGCACGCCACCCCGGCGGCCCAGCGCAGGCTCAAGACCCGGGTCGTGCGCGAGCAGCTGACGCGCCTCGGCGGGATCGAGGATCCGCCGGTGCTCTGGTGCCGGGCCGTGGGCCCGGACCTCGGCTACCGGACGCAGGCCCGCCTCCATGCCGCACCCGACGGCCGGTTGGGCTTCCACCGCGCAGGCAGCAACGAGGTGGTGCCGATCGAGCGCTGCCTGGTGCTCGGCGAGGGTGCCCAGCGGGCCCGGGAGGAGATCGGCGACCGGACGGGGGCCAGCGAGGTGCGGCTGCGTCGGTTCACGCCCGAGGGCCGTGGTGCGGTCGTGCTGACACCGGGGCCGGGCCCCCTGGAGCTGCCCGGTGGCGACATCGAGGTGCTGCTGGCCCAGCCCGACGGCTCCACGGTGGCGATGCGCGGCGACGGCGAGGTCGAGGTGGAGGTGGACGGTCTGCGGTTCCGGGTCCCGGCGCTGAGCTTCTTCCAGCCCGGCGTGCCGGCCGCCGAGGCGCTCCTGGGTGAGGTGGTCGCGGCGGCGGGGCCGATCGAGGGCGCGCTGGTGTGGGACCTCTACGCCGGGGTCGGCCTGTTGTCGCTGGGGCTGGCCCGGGCCGGTGCGGAGGTCCTCGCGGTCGAGGGCGACGCCGCGGCGGTGGCGGCGGCCCGGCGCAACGCCGAGTTGAACGGGCTGCCACTGGACGCCCGAGACGAGGCCGTCGGCTCGTTGCTGCGACGCGCCGTCCGGACCTCGACGGGGGTCGGTGGCACCGTGGACGGATCCGGGGCGGGGGCGGGGGCGGACGCCGACACAGGCGCAGGCGCACGCCCGCTCGACCCGCCCGACGTGGTGGTGCTCGACCCACCCCGCACCGGCGCCGGCGAGCAGGTCATCGCCGACCTGGTGGCCCTGCAGCCGGCCGCGATCGTCTACGTCGCCTGCGACGTCGCCGCCCTGGCCCGCGACACCCGCCACCTCG
>PWWI01000065.1 GCA_003561535.1 Nitriliruptoraceae bacterium | reverse complement strand
TGGCCTACTCCACGGTGAGCCAGCTGTCCTACATCGTGCTCGGGGTCAGCGTCGTCGGGCTCACCAGCGTCTCCGGTGGGGTCGCGCACCTGGTCCACCAGGGGGTGATGAAGGTCACCCTGTTCTACTGCGCCGGGATCCTGGCGACCTCCCTCGGCGTGACCCGGGTCGACCAGATGCGCGGGATCGGCCGCAAGCAGCCGCTGACGATGGCGGCCTTCACCATCGCCGCGCTGGGGATGATCGGGGTGCCCCCGACGGTCGGCTTCATCACCAAGTGGTACCTCGGCCTCGGGGCCGTCGAGGCCGGTCAGCCCTGGGTCATCTGGGTCCTGGTGGCCAGCACGTTGCTGAACGCGGCCTACTTCCTGCCGGTGATCGCCCGGGCCTGGCTCTCAGAACCCGACACCGAGGTGGTCGCGCGGGAGGTCGGGGTGAGCTACCCAGCCCGCCGGTACGGGCCGATCCGGCTGCCGCGCATCCGGCTGGAGGCGGACCCGTGGCTGCTGCTGCCCCCCATCTCGACCGCGGCCAGCGTGCTCGTGCTCGGGGTGCTGGCCGGCGTGCCCCTGAGCCCCATCTCCTGGGCGGAGGACATCGCCCGTGAGCTGTTGGGGCGGCTGTGAACGCGCTGCTGTGGGTCGCCCCGATCGCCTGGCCGCTGCTGGTGGCCGGGCTCGTGGTACTGCTCTGGCGGGGTGGGGCGCCACGGCTCGTGCCCTGGCTGGTGGCCTCGGGCCCGCTCCCCGCGCTGCTCCTGGCCGCCCTCGGGCCGAGGGAGCCGGCACCCGCTCTGCCGTGGTTGCTGCTCGACCTCCGGCTCGAGCTCGAGGAGACCTCACGGATCCTGCTGCTCGCGGCGGCTCTGGTCTGGTCGGCCGCCGGCATCGCCGCTCGCCGGTTGACGGCCGAGCGCTGGAGCACGGCGTGCCTGTGGTCGCTGACCCTCGCCGGCAACGTCGGGCTGATCCTCGCGGCCGACCTGATCTCCCTCTACACCTTCTACGCCATCATGACCTTCGCGGCCTACGGGTTGGTCGTCCACGACCGGACCGAGGTCACCCGTCGGGCTGGCCGGGTCTACGTCACGATGGCGGTCCTCGGCGAGGCCCTGCTGATCAGCGGCCTGGTGCTGGCAGCGGGGGCCGCGGGCAGCACCGACAACGCCCTGGTCGCCACGGCGCTGGCGGACGCCGACCGGCGGGAGCTGATCGTCGGGTTGTTGACCGCCGGGTTCGCCGTGAAGGCCGGGATCGTGCCGCTGCACCTGTGGCTCCCGCTGGCCCACCCGGCGGCCCCGGTGCCCGCCAGCGCCGCGCTCAGCGGCGCGATGATCAAGGCCGGGCTGGTCGGGTGGCTGGCGGTCCTCCCCCTCGGGGCGGTGTCGTCCACCGGTTGGGCGCTGACCCTGATCACGGCGGGGCTGGTGACCGCCTACGCCGGCGCCCTGGTCGGGGTCCTGCAGGACCGTGCCAAGGTGGTCCTCGCCTACTCGAGCATCAGCCAGATGGGGCTGATCACGGTGCTCGTCGGCGTCGCCTTCGTGGCGCCCACCGCCGCCCCGGTCGCGGTGGCCGGCGCCGTCACCTACGCGCTCCACCACGGCGTGGCCAAGGGGGCGCTGTTCCTCGGCGTCGGGGTCCGCTCCGCCTGGGGTGGCGAGCGTGGCCGCCGGCTCGTGCTGGCCGGCGCGGCGTTCGCCGGCCTGTCGCTGGCGGGCGCGCCGCTGACCAGCGGGTTCGTGGCCAAGGCGGCGATGAAGGAGGCGGTGGCGGCCATCGGCGCCCCCTGGGCCACCCGGCTGACGACGGCGCTCGCGGTGGCCGCGATCGGGACGACGCTGCTGATCGTGCGGGTGCTGGTCCTGCTGGCCCGTCCCAACGAGGCCGACCGCCGCCGTGCGCGGCCGTCGGAGGCGGAGGACCGGTGGCTGGTCGCCGGTTGGACCCTGCTCCTGCTGGCGACCGCCGTCACCACCTGGTTCGTGCCGGCGCGCTGGTCGACGGAGGTGCCACCCCCGGCCGTCTACGCCTCGGCGCTGGTCGACGGCACCTGGCCGGTGCTGGTCGGTGCCGCCCTGGCCTGGGCGGCAGCGCTGCTGTGGCGGCGTCGGGCGATGGAGGCTGGCGCGCCGTGGATCCCCGCCGGCGACCTCGTCGTCCTGGCCGAGGCGGCCGCCCCGACGGCCCGCCGGATGGCTGCCCGGGTGGTGGCCGCCGCGACGGCGGCTGGCGACCTCCTCGGTGCCCTGGTCGGCAGGTTCGAGGCGCGGGTGCGGCCGGGCGAGGGGTTCGCCCGGATGGATGTCGCGCTCAGGCGCTGGCAGGTCGCCGGTGGGCTGTTCGTGCTGGTCGGCGCCGCGTTGGCCCTGGCGCTGGGTGGCGTCGGCTGACGCTGCCGCGAGCCTGGTGCGGCCGTCGGCCTCCGGAGGTCCCCGTCAGCGCACCATCTTCAAGAACCGCCGGGTGCGCTCGTGCTGCGGGTCGCCCAGGACCTGCTCGGGCGGGCCCTCCTCGACCACCGCGCCGTCGTCCATGAACACCACACGGTCCCCGACCTCCTGGGCGAACCCCATCTCGTGGGTGACGACCATCATGGTCATGCCCTCGGTGGCCAGGTCGCGCATGACCGCCAGAACCTCGCCGACCAGCTCCGGGTCCAGGGCGGAGGTCGGCTCGTCGAACAGCATCATGTCCGGGTCCATCGACAGCGCCCGCGCGATCGCCACGCGCTGCTGCTGCCCCCCGGAGAGGTGGGAGGGGTAGGCGTCGATCTTGTCCAGCAGCCCCACCCGCTCCAGGTTGCTGCGCGCCACCTCGTGGGCTTCGGCCTTGCTGCGGCGACGGACCCGGCGCTGCGCGATCGTCAGGTTCCGCAGCACCGACAGGTGGGGGAAGAGGTTGAAGGACTGGAACACCATGCCGATGCGGCTACGCAGCGCGTCGACGTCGGCGTCGACGTCGGTGATGTCCTCACCCTCGATGAGGATCTGGCCGGACGTGGGTTCCTCCAGCCGGTTCACGCAGCGCAGCAGGGTGGACTTGCCGGATCCCGAAGGGCCGATGACGCAGACCACCTCGCCTTCGTTGACGTGGAAGTCGAAGCCCTTCAGGACCTCGAGCTCCCCGAAGGACTTGCGGAGGTCGCGCACCTCGATCGCCGGGACCTGCGTCTGCGATCCGTCTGTGGTCATCGAGCTGCTCTCCCGTCGGTGAGGCTCAGCGTGAGCGAGCGTTGCGTCGTTCCAGCACGCGCACGAGCTGGGTCAGCGGCACGGTGATCATCAGGTAGACCACACCGACCACGATCAACGGGGTCGCGTTCGCGTTGATGTTGAGCAGGTCGCGGCCGAACTTCAACAGCTCCTTGGTGGCCGGGGTGGTGCCGATCACGAACAACAGCGAGGTGTCCTTGATCAACAGGCCCAGCTCGTTGGTCAGGGGCGGGATGATGATGCGGAACCCCTGGGGGATGATGATGGAGATCATCGCGCGGGTGTAGGACATCCCCAGCGAACGGGCGGCCTCCATCTGGCCCTTCGGGACGCCCTCGATGCCGGCACGGATCGTCTCGGCCATGTAGGCCGCGGCCACGATGCCGAGGCCGAGGGTGATGGTGACCAGGGTCGGCCAGCGTGTGCCGAAGGCGATCGGGATCCCGATGCCCACCAGGAAGATCGTCAGCAGCGCGGGCAGTCCACGGAAGGTCTCGATGTAGATCGTCGCCAGCCAGCGGTAGGGAGCGATCGAGGACAGCCGCATCAGCGCGAGCAGGAGCCCGAAGGTCAACCCGAAGCTGAAGGCGAGGAAGGTGTAGAGGATGGTGTTCCGGGCCGCGATCGTGAGGACCTCGGGGAACATCGTCCGGGCGAGCTCGACGTTGAAGAAGTTGCGCCGCGTGGTCTCCCAGTCGGCCAGCAGGACCAGGCCGACCAGCCCGGCGACGAACACGACGTAGAGCACGCCGCGCACCAGCCGCTGTTGCTGGCGCTTCGTCAGCCTCCGCGGTCTCCGCGCCCCCGGCTTCGCTGTGCTGGCAGGCTTCGCTGTGCTGGCAGACATCGCTGTGCTCCCCTCAGCGGCCGTGATCCGCGGGCACCGTAGACGACGCCGGGCCTGCAGCGGGTCCCGCCCTGGTGGACGGCCCGCCGCGGGCCCGGCGTCGGAGGTGGCCCGACCGGCCGCGTCGCATCGACACGACCGGCCGGTGGTCGGATCAGGCCTCGCCGAAGTAGCTGTCGAACAGCTCGTCGTAGAAGCCGTCTTCCTTCATCTCGTCGAGGGTGCTGTTGAGCAGCGCGAGCAGGGTGTCGTCGCGGCCCTGCTGCAGCGCGAAGCCGTAGTCCTCGCCGGTGTCGTAGGTCTCGACCACCTCGACGTTGTCGTCCTGGTCGGCACGGTTGGCGTTGACCGGCTCGTCCTGGAGGATGGCTTCGATCTGGCCGGCCTCGAGCGCGGTGAACAGTTCACCGCCGCCCTCGTAGGCGCGGATCTCCGCGCCGGGCACGTTCTCCTCGGCGTAGTCGGCGCCGGTGGTGCCGGACTGGACGCCCACGGTCACGCCCTCGACCAGGTCGTCGATCGAGGAGATGTCGGAGCCGACGGGGACCAGCAGGGACTGGATCGCGGAGTAGTAGGGCTCGGTGAAGTCGACGTTGGCGGCCCGCTCCTCGGTGATGGTGATGGCGGACGCCGCGACGTCACAGGTCCCGGCGGCCATCTCCGCTCCGGAGGTCAGGCCCTCGAAGCCGGTGTTGACCACCACGAGGTCGAGCCCGTTGCGGTCGGCGATCTCCTGCATCAGGTCGATGTCGAAGCCGCTGTAGCCCGAGGGGGCGTCGGGGTCCTCGAACTCGAAGGGTTCGTAGGGGACCTCCGAGCACACGGTGAGGGTGTCGGCGGCGACCAGCTCGAGGTCGGCGGCGTCGACGTCGGCGGCGTCGACGTCGACGGCGTCCTCACCGCAGGCGGCGAGGGTCAGCGCGAGGACGGCGGCGAGGGCGAGGGCGCGGAAGCTCCGTCGCATGGCTCAGCTCCTGGGTCAGGTGGCCAGCACGCGGGTGCGCCGGCCGTCGGCAGCTACGACCGATGTCGTAGTCGACCACGTTAGGGCACCGGTGCCGGCGACGCCCCCCCCGGCCTGCCTTCGGTGGGCGGTCTGCGCTCGCCGGCGGGACCCGGGGTCGCCGGACCTGGAGCGGTGGCCCCGGTGGAGCCGCCGCGCGATGTCACCCGACCCGGGTGATGCCGGCTGGTGACGGCCCCGGTTCTCTCACCTTCCAGCAGCGTACGGCGCTGCCTTCTTCCCCTGCCGGCGTTGCCGATCAGGCGATCCCGCTCACCCCTTCCGAGGTGCCCCACATGTCCTTCATCGAGTCGTTGCTGTTGATGGTCTACCTCACCTTCTTCGTCATCTGGATCTGGCTGCTCATCTCGGTCTACATGGATGTGTTCCGCAGCGAGGACCTCGGTGGGGCGGCGAAGGCGGGCTGGGTCGTCCTCATCCTGGTGCTGCCCTACATCGGCGTCCTGATCTACCTGATCGCTCGAGGTGGCTCCATGCACGAGCGCAGCGCAGAGCGGGCCAAGGCCGCCGAGGAAGCCACGCAGGCCTACATCCGGGAGGCTGCCGGAGCGCCGAGCCCCGCCGAGGAGCTGGCCAAGCTCGCGGAACTGAAGGACAAGGGCGTGCTCAGCGAGGAGGAGTTCGCGGCGCAGAAGGGCAGGATCCTCGCCTGACCCGGGGTCGGTACCGACGACCGGAGGCCCATCGCGACGCTGCGCTGGTGACCGTCCGACCCGCCCGGCGGATCACTCCGGGGCTGGCTCGACGTCCTCGTCGGCGACCGCTTCCACCACGGCGTCCGGCACGGCCTCCTCGCCGTAGTGGTCGATGATCCAGGCGTCGATCCTCCGCCACCACCACTGCAACCATGCGTCCTGGGCTTCCCGCGTCCTCGGGATCTCCGACCGTGGCACCCGCCAGGCCTTCACCGTGAGGTCGCAGTCGAGCGGGATGCCGCGCCACAGGTCCACCGCCGAGGTCAGGTGCTCGAGTCCGGCGTGCGCGACGAAGGCGACGTCGGCGTCGGGAGCCCCCTCCAGGGCCGCGATCGCGCCACCGGAACGCGGGGCGAGGACGTGGCGCATCTCGCGGGCCGCCTCGGCTTCGGCATGCCGCCCCTGCTCCTCGAGGGTGTCGATGGACAGCAGGCGTCGCTGCGGCGTGTAGTTCTGCCCCTCGGGGAAGACGATCAGCGCGTCCCGTGGCCCCATGGTGCCGGCCAGCTCACGTATCGCGCGCGTGCCGGTGCCCCTCGGGGCTCCACGCTCCACGAAGAACCGGGGGACCCGGTTCAGCCCGATGTCGATCACCGGTGCCCACTGCAGCACGCCTTTGAGCACGATCCTCGGTCGCAGGCCTCTCTGCAGGACGGCGTGGACCAGGAGGAAGGAGTCACCGATGCCGGCGTGGCGGCTGAAGATCAGCAGCGGCTGATCGGCGGCGCCCTCGGCGGCGCTCTCGACCCGGCGCAGCTCCTCGGCGTCGACGTCGAAGCCGACGCGGAACACACGGGTGCCGCCGCGGACCAGGACGTCGAGGTAGGTGCGCATCAGCGCGTAGTGGCGGTCCTGCCACCGTGGCTGGTCGATCCGTCGGCCGAACCCGCTGGCCACCCACAGCACGAACAGCCACAGGATGGCCAGGGTGTCGGCGACCAGGTAGAGGAGCAGGAAGGCCAGCACCCGCAGGCCTCGCCACCGACCCGGCAGGAAGGTCGACGCGACGGCGGCGACCACCAGCGTGATCGGTAGGGACACCAGCAGCAGGACCGTCAGCACCGGGAGCAGCGGCGCGATCAGCGTCCGGCGGATCCAGCGAGCGGGGAGCACCGGCCGTCCTCCTCCTCGCCCTTCCTGCGGTCGGGCCCGCCGTACCGTGCGGCCGCGAGCCTACGAGCCCGACGGGGGCGGGTGCGGTAGGCGATGAGGTCGACGCGGTCCTGATCTCACGCCGCCGGCAGGCCGGTGAGGTGCTAGGCGACCGAGGCGTGGACGTACCCGGGACGGCCACGCTCCCGGATCATCGTCTTCACGTACAGCGCCGTGCCGAGGAAGTAGGCCACGAGCACCAGGGTGAGCAGCCCCAGAGGCAGGGTCGCGGTGCCGTAGACGAGCACAGGTGTGGGCTCGCGGCGGCGTCGGCGCGAGCGCAGCCAGCGGCTGGCCGCGTCGAAGGCGAGGTAGCCGACCAGCCAGAACGCCGCCAGCGCGAGGTGGACCCACGTGGCCCCGACCAGCCACACGCCCACCACCACCGGCAGCGCGAGCATCTCCCACGCACCGTGCTGCTCCGGGATCCATCCGGTGGCGCGGCGCCGGGAGGGGGCAGCCGCCCCGGGTCCCATCGGCCCGACCACTCAGCCGGAGCGCGCGGTCCGCTCCCACCAGTGTCTCGAGGGCTCCGGCCCGTCGGGCAGCAGCTCGGGCGCCTGGGCTGCGATCGCCGCCTGCAACGCCCTCGGGGAGGGGTTGACCAGCGTGCGCTGGCCGATCGTGACCGTGGGCACCGTCTCGTCGCCGCCGGTCGCTGCGCGCACCGCCGCCGCGGCCTCGGGATCCTCCCAGATGTTGCGGCGGGTCGTCGGCACTCCGGCACGGTCGATCCACCGCAGCAGCCGGCTGCAGAACCCACAGCCGGGACGCCAGTAGACGGTGATCGTCGTGGCCGTGCTGGCGCCGGTGGGTTCGGGTGCGGTGGGCATCGCGGCTCCTGGTCTCCTGGTTGGCAACGGCGGAGGTGACGCCGATGTTCCCTCGCTGCCACGATCCCATCCCGCGCGGACCTCCGCGGAGGTGGACGGATGACCATCCGGTGGCTGCCAGCGGCCGCCGCCAGGTCCTACGCTCGTGCAACGAACCCCCGGGCCTGCCCACCGTGGGCGGCGCGGCCAGCCCCCCGCCTGCTCCGGGGTTCGGGATCGCCCGCGGCTGAGCGTGTCGTGACACCATCCGATCCCTGCACCGGTCAGGGATCGAAGCCGACCCGGGTGGCCACGAGACCGCTGGACCACCTTCCCTGCCTCCGCCGTCCCACCGAGCTCGGCGACCCGCTCCCGGAGCCACCGTGAAGACCCTGATCCGCCTCCTCGCCGGGGTGACGTCCCGCTTCCCGTGGCCCGTCCTCGCGGCCACCCTCGTGCTGACCGTGGTGTTCGCTGGGCTGGCCTCGACGCTGGAGAGCGCCTCGGGCCAGGAGGGGTTCTCGCCCGACTCCGAGGAGATCCGCGCCTCCGAGCGCATCTCCGAGCTGTTCGGTGACAGCTCCACCTCCTCGGTGCTGCAGGTCATCCTCGTCGAGGAGGGCGGTGACGTGCTGACCCGCGAGGCGCTGGAGGTGGTCGCCGCGCTCGAGGAGGGCATCGTCGCCTCGGATGCGGGTGAGGTCATCTCCGATCGGCCGGATGAGCCGGGGATCATCAGCTACCTCGCCCCCGTCCAGCAGGCCATGGCCGCGCAGGGGCTCACGGTCGAGGACCTGCCCGACGACGCCACGGTCAAGCAGCTCTACGCCGATGCGCTCGCCTCGGCGGGCCCCGAGCTCGGGTTCGCCTCCCAGCTGGTGCCCGAGGGCTCGGGCGACACCCCCGAGATCGGGATGGTGCTGGTCTTCGTCGACACCACCACCGACATCGACGACCAGATCGACCGCGAGGTCGCCGTCGCCGACGCGGTGCGGGAGGTGGACGAGACCACCTCGCTGGAGGTGTCGCCCTTCAGCTTCGCGTTGCTGTTCGGTGACCAGGACGACTTCCTCGGCGAGGTGGCGGAGCTGTTCACGCTCGCCTTCGCGATCATCGTCGTGATCCTGCTGTTCGTGTTCTGGGTCAGCCCGATCGGGACCACGACCCGCCTCGCCTCGGCACGCCGCATGCTGGCCGATACCTCGGTGGTCATGCTGACCATCGTGCTGGTCGTGCTGTGGATGAACGGCGTCGGGGCGCTGCTGCAGCGCGTCGGCGTCCTCGGTCCACTCACCGAGGTGGCGCAGATCGTGCCGATCCTGCTGGTCGGGCTCGGGGTGGACTACGGCATCCACCTCACCTCCCGGTACCGCGACGAGGTGGGAGCGGGCCGGACCGTGGACGGGGGGATGCGGACCGCGATCGGGACGGTCGGGGTGGCGCTCGTGCTCGCGACGGTCACCACGGCCATCGGCTTCCTCACCAACATCGTCAACCCGATCCCGGCGCTGCGTGACTTCGGGGTCCTGGCCTCGGTCGGCATCGTGCTGTCCTTCGTGCTGATGCTGACCTTCGTCCCGGCGCTCAGGATCGTGCTGGACCGCCGCGCCCAGGACGGTGACCGCCTACCGCGGGAGGGGCTGGGGGCCACCCGCGACCGGCTGCTGCCCGAGCTCGCGGGCCGGACCTCTGTGCTGGCGGAGCGGGCGCCGGTACCGACGCTCATCGTGGCGCTGATCCTCGGCGGGTTCGGTTACCTCGGCCTGAGCAACATCTCGACCGAGTTCTCCTTCACCGACTTCCTCCCCGAGGACTCCCCGGTCGTGCTCACCCTCGCCACGATCGAGGAGGCCTTCGGCGGCGGGTTCGGTGAGACCACCCAGGTGCTCGTCGAGGACGCCGAGCTGACCGACCCCGAGGTGTTCAACGCCTTCGGTGAGGTCGCTGCCGCCCTCGGTGACACCCCGGACGTGCTGACGGTGTCGACGCCGGAGGGGCCGGTCGCCTCGGCCACCTCGCCGGCCACCGTGGTCCAGCAGCTGCTGCTCCCGGGCCCCGACGGCACGCCGGCGGCACCCGGGTTCGCCGAGGCAGCGCTCGCGGCGGGCTACGACCCGCAGACCGGGCGGATCGCCGGGGACGGGGACGTGGAGGCGCTGTACGCCGCAGCGCGAGAGGTCGCGCCGGAGCGCACCGAGGCGGTGCTGGCCTTCGATGACGGCACCCCGGTCGCGGCGCTGATCGCGGTCGACACCCAGGCCGGTGACGACCGGGCGCTGGAGCTCAGGGACGCGATCGTCGAGGATGCGACGACGTTGACCGACGCCGGTGCGAGCATCGCGATCACCTCGAACGCGATCATCCCCGCCGGCATCGTCGAGTCGCTGTCCGACTCCCAGATCGCCTCGCTGTTCATCACGCTCATCGCCGCCACGTTGGTGCTGATGCTGACGTTCTGGATCGAGAACCGGCGCCCCTTCCTGGGGGTGCTGACGATGCTGCCGGTGGCCTTGGTCGTGCTGTGGACCTTCGGGTTGATGTACGTGAGCGGGATCCCCTTCGGCCCGGTGACGGCGACGCTCACCGGTCTGGCGGTCGGGATCGGCGTGCCCTACACGATCCACATGGCCCGGCGCTTCGAGGAGGATCGGCTGCGCTACGCCACCGTCGGTGAGGCGATCCGCGAGACCACCCGCAACACCGGCGGTGCGCTGGCCGGTTCGGCGTTCACCACCGCCGGCGGCTTCGGCATCCTGATCACCTCGACGTTGGTGCCCTTCCAGCAGATGGGACAGGTCACGGCCTACGCCATCGTGCTGTCGCTGGTCGGAGCGTTGCTGGTGCTGCCGTCGTTGCTCGTGCTGTGGGAGGGCTGGCACCGTCGTCGTGGCGAGCCGGTGGTGGAGAAGGAGACCGTCTCCGTCGCGTGACCGATGCCCCGTCGGTGGGGACCATCCGCCCTGTCGCGCGGGAGCGGGTTGGGCTGGGCTGTGGGGGACGGTGCCGAGCCCCGTGGTCGGTGACCCATCTCCGACGCGACCGGAGGCCACGACGTGCCCACCGACACGCCACCTCGCAGCATCCTCTGCCCCTTCGATCTCCACGTCGATCCGGTAGCGCGCGTCCTGAACTTCGAGCTCGCCGACGACCCCCACTACACCGGCCTCGAGGTGCAGTGGTTCGACGACGCCGAGCACGGGCGCGGGATGCTGGTCTTCCTCGAGCGTCGCGCCGATCGACTGGTCGACTCCTACGTCGAGCCGGGCCTGGTTGTGGACCGTGCCAACTACGTGCTGGGGGCCGGGACGGGGGAGTGGACGGAGGTGGCCTTCGAGGTCGCCGAACTGGAGATCGATCCCTCAGGGGTGCGCTGCCACGTCGCCTTCACCGACCTCTCGGGGCGCGACATCGAGGTGGAGGTCGACGACCGCCGCCCGGGGGAGCGCGCGACGGGCAGCCTGCTGGCCCCGGTCGGATCCGCGATCGTCGAGCCTGCGTCGCTCCTGCTCGTCCACCTGCACGGGTTCGACCTGGTGCGTCGGGGTGAGGTCCCACCCCGGGTCGTGATCGATGGTCGACAGGCGTCGACGGGAGCGCTGCCGGGTCGCGCACTGCACGGTCGTGAGCTCATCAAGTACGGCGCCCCCGTGACGGTGATCACGCTCAACCGCGCCCAGGACGGGCCGCTGCGACGGGTGTCGGACGGCGATGATGCGAGGCTGCACGTGCACGGCATCGCCGCCCTGGAGGGACATGCCAACGCCGACCGGGTGCGCTTCGAGCTGCGACCTCCCTTCCCCGACATCGAGACGCTGCCCGATCAGCACATCCGCACCGGTGACTGGCGGGTGTTCTCCGGTGTGCTGCCGGAGCTGGCCGGCGGCCGGTGGCGGGTCCACCGCGACGGTGACCAGATCGCCATCGACCTCGAGGTGACGCGAGGATGGCGCCCGGGGCCGCTCCCGCCGCTCGCG
The DNA here is from genome assembly GCA_003561535.1 of Nitriliruptoraceae bacterium. Lineage (GTDB taxonomy): Bacteria > Actinomycetota > Nitriliruptoria > Nitriliruptorales > Nitriliruptoraceae > T1Sed10-7. The sequence continues at coordinate 9,698 of PWWI01000065.1, read as the reverse complement.
CGGATCGTGACCACCGTCCTACCGGTGTTCCGTCGGTGGCCGACGACCTACCGCTGGCGTGGGGTCGTGACGCTCGGCGAAGAGCCGAGCTTGCGATCCGGGTGGGAGCGGACCGGCGACGGCGGTGCTGCGTACCGGCGGGCGACGGGGTCCGGGGGGTAGCCGGCGGGGGCGGGGTCCGGGAGGGGAGGGCGGCCGGCGGGCGACGGGGTCCGGGAGGGCGGCCGGCGGGGCCGCTCGTGTTGTCCACAGGATCCACCACTCCCACTTGCATCGAACGTACGTTCGTCTACATTGGGGGTAGTGGCCAGGCTCACGGCAGGAGCACTGGACAAGCGGCCCCGGAGATGTGATGACACCGACCAGCTACCGATCAGCGTCCCCCTGCGACGCTGCCCGTCGGGTGCCGGTCGCGTGTGCGGGCTCCGGTGGGCCCTCCGTGTTCTCCGGCGACCGGTTCGTCGCCGGTGACCGGTTCGCCGCCGGCGGCGACGGGTTCGCTGCCGGTGACCGGTTCGCCGCCGGCGACCGTCGTCGGCCGCTGGCCGGTGCGGTCGCCGCGGAGCCTGCCGGCGCGTGGTCCGCGGACCCCCTCGCGCCGGTGCACACGGCGATCGATCGGGTGGTCGGCATCGACCTCGACCAGCTCGCTGATGCCGAGGTGACGACGCGGTTGGCCGCCCTGCGGCGGCCGATCGCCCGGTTGGCAGCGGAGCGAGCGCGGTTGACCGCCGAGCTCGAGCGTCGGGCGACGTCGACCGCCGATGATCCGGCCCAGCAGGCTGCAGCACGCCGACGGTTGCGCCGCGATCTCACCGACCAGAACCACGCCAGTCCGGCCGACACCAAGCGCGATGCGGAGGCGGGCCAGATCGCCGACGATCACGATGCGACCGGAGCGGCCTTCCACGCCGGGGACATCACCGCCGACCATGTCCGCCTGATCGGCGAGACCCTCCAGGCCGTCGCTTCCGACGCGCGCACCGAGGTGGAGGACGACCTGCTCGAGGTGGCGCGACGGACCAACGCGGTCGTGTTCGGACGCCACGCGCGCGAGCTCGCGGCACGTCATGCGCCCCAGCTGCACGATCGGCGGGCCAGCCGCCAGAACCTCCAGCGGCGGGTGCGCGCCTACGACACGCCGGACGGCGGGTTCGCCTTCTCCGGGCTGCTCTACGGTCTCGCCGCCGAGACGGCTCGGACGGCGCTCCAAGCGTTCCGGCGCCCCGACGCCGTCGGGGAGCACCGGACCCCGGAGCAGCGGAGCGCGGATGCCTTCGAGCAGCTGTGCGCCAGCGCCCTGCGGGCCGGTGAGGCGCCGAGTCAGCACGGTGTGCGACCGCAGGTCCTCGTGACGGTCCCGTTGGAGGAGCTCCTGCGAGGCGACACCGGCCTGGCCAGGTTCGCCTCAGGAGAACCGATCAGCATCGAGAAGCTCCGCACCCTGCTCTCGGACTGCGCATGGGCTCGGATCCTCCTCGGACCCGACAGCACGCCGCTCGAAGCCTCGGAAGCCGTGCGGACGGTCCCGGCAGGACTCTGGCGGGCGCTCGTCGCCCGTGACGGCGGCTGCCGCTGGCCCGGTTGTGACGCTCCCGCCGCCTGGTGTGATGTCGCGCACGGTGAGCAGCCCTTCGCCCGGGATGGCCGCCTGGCTCCCGGCAACGCCGCGCTGCTCTGCCGGCGCCACCACCGACGTTTCGACCACAGCGACCTGCAGATCCGCATCGATGGCGCCAGCGTGACCTTCCACGATCCGACGGGTCGCCAGATCGCCGGCGACGCTGCTGGCGCCCGAGCGGGGCCGAGCCCTCCGACCGCCTCCCAACCGGCGCTTCCCGCGACGTCGCCGCCGGTTCGCCAGACCCCGAGGCCCGGTCGACCTCCTCCTGCCGAGCCACGCGGCCCCTGAAGGTGCGCGCTCACAGCCCGGCCACGTCGGTGTCGCCGCCGGCGTGCCAGGCGTGACAGGTGGTGGTAGCGGCGCCGTCGGGTCACTCCCGGGTGGTTCCCCTGTGCCCGGGGGTCGCCGCGTATCCGGGGTTCCCGCGTGGCTGGGGGCTGCCGCGTATCCGGGGTTCGCGTGTGTCCGGGGGTTCGCGTGTGTCCGGGGTTCCCGCGTGGCTGGGGGTTCGCGTGTGTCCGGAGGGTTCGCGTGTGTCCGGAGGGTTCCCGCGTGGCTGGGGGTTCCCGGTCTGCCCGGGTCTGGCTCCGTCGGCCAGGAGAGTGCGGCGTTCCCTGGCGTCCTCTGCGGGCTCGTGGCTGCGCAGGGGACTGAAGGCCAGGCTGCGGTGGTGGTGGCGCTGCCGCCGCTGGCCCAACGGTCCGTCGGAACGGCGATGTAAGCCCTTCCATCGGGGCCAGAGGGGGTCTACTGTGACGGTTTCCAGACCGGACCACTGGCCGGGTGGGTCCCGGGAGCGAGCGCCGGAGGGCTCGACGGGTCCAACGTCGCCCGTCGGCGAGGAGGTCACCCATGCTGATCGCGCGTGTCGTCGGGTCGGCCGTGTCGACCGCCAAGGACGAGCGGCTGCGCGGAGCGAAGCTGCTCGTCGTCCAACCTGCGACGGTCAGCGATGAACGCACCGGTGAACCCTTCATCGCCGTCGACACCGTCGGCGCCGGCGAGGGAGAGCTGGTCATCGTCGTGCGTGGCAGCGCCGCTCGCCAGACCGCGCACACCGAAGGTGTTCCGACCGATGCGGCGATCGTCGGCATCCTCGACTCGCTGGAGGTGGACCACGACGTGAGCTACCGCAAGAGCTGATCGCGGGATCGACAGCCGGCTGGCGGGCCGGATACGGGGTCGACCGACACCCAGCGAGGCCTACGCACACCCAGCGAGGCCAACGCACACCCACCGACTCGGACCGACGGGCCACCGGAGCAGGCGGCGAGGATGCAGCGCACCAGGGAGATGCTCAGCGTCGGGATCGACGTGGGCACGACCACCACCCAGGTGGTGTTCTCCCGACTGACCGTGCGCAACACCGCCCGGCTCGGCCTGGTGCCACGCATCGAGGTCGATGCCCGCGCGGTCGTGCACGTCGGTCAGGTGCGGTTCACACCGCTGGCCGGCCCCGACCGCATCGACCTCGACGCCCTGATGCGTGTGGTCAACCAGGAGTACGGCGCCGCTGGAGTCTCGCCGGGTGAGGTCGAGACCGGGGCGGTGATCATCACGGGGGAGACCGCGCTGCGGAAGGACGCGGACCAGGTCGTCCAGCGGCTCTCGGGTTTCGCCGGCGACTTCGTCGTCACCGTCGCCGGTCCCAACCTCGAGGCACAGATCGCGGGGCGCGGCTCAGGGGCGGCCACCTGGTCATCGGAGCAGTACACGACGGTGCTCAACGCGGACATCGGCGGCGGCAGCACCAACGTGGCGGTCTTCCGGGCCGGACGGCACCTCGCCTCCTCGGCGATCATGGTCGGTGGGCGGGGGCTGCAGCTGGACGGCGCGACGGGGACGGTCACGGCGATCACCTCGTCGGCCCAGGCGGTGCTCGACCACCTCGGCTCGGGCCTGAGGGTCGGGGCCACGGCGACCGTCGAGCAGCTGCGGGCCTTCACCGACGCCCTCGCCGTGCAGATCGTCGATCTGATCCTCGGGCACAGCCCCCCGCTGCTGTCCGAGCTCGCGCTGACTCCGCCCCTGGACGTGGTCCCGGCCGACCGTGCGCCGGTGTTCCTCTCGGGCGGCGTCGGGCGGTGCTACGCCGATGACCTGGCGGTCGACACGCTGGCCGAGGTGGCTGCCTTCGGCGACGTGGGCCCCCTGCTGGCCCGCTCCCTGCACGACGAGCCCCGGTTGGCTGAACGCAGCGTCCGGGGCGCGCCCGAGACCCTGGGCGCGACGGTGCTCGGAGCCGCCAGCCAGACCGTGACGATGTCGGGGACCACGATCTGGGTCCGGGAGGAGCTCCTGCCTCTGAGGGATCTCCCCGTCGTCCAGCCCGAGGTGCCCGATCCGACCAGTGGTGTCCAGGGGCTGGTCGATGCGATCGCCGCCGCCACCCGCCGCTGGGACGCCGAGGGCGACGGGCGGGTCGCCATCGCCGTCGACCTGCCCCGGGGGCTGTCCTACGAGCAGCTCGAGGTGGTGGCCCGGGGGCTGGGTGCGTACGCCCACGCAGGGCTCCCCGACCAGGTGCCGTTGGTGGTCGTGACGCCCCAGGACTACGCGCAGGTCCTCGGGCAGACCCTGCAGTCGCTCCACCCGCAGCTGCCGCTGATCACGATCGATCAGATCGGCCTCGGCGAGGGCGACTTCATCGACATCGGCCGGCCGCTGCTGGACGGGCGGGCGGTCCCGGTGTCGGTCAAGACCCTGGTGTTCTCCCGATGAGGTGGCAGGCGAGGTTCCGAACGACGAGGATGCAGGTGGGGCAGCCCCCGGCCGGCGACCGGCCCGGGTGGACGGAGGTGCGACGGTGCTGTTGAGGACCAAGCTGTTCGGCACGACCTACGAGTTCGCCTCCGTCAAGGAGGTGCTCGCCAAGGCCAACGAGGAGAAGTCCGGGGACCGGCAGGCCGGCATCGCTGCCGACAGCGTCGCCGAGAGGGTCGCCGCCCGGTACGTCCTGGCGGAGCTGGACCTGCAGACGCTGCGCGAGAACCCGGCGGTGCCCTACGAGGACGACGAGGTCACCCGGGTGATCGACGACGGGGTGAACGAGGCGATCTTCCGCGAGATCCGGGGCTGGAAGGTCGGCGACCTGCGGGAGTGGTTGCTCGCCGACACGACCGACGGTGACATGGTCTCACGGGTGTCCAAGGGCTTGACCGCGGAGATGGTGGCGGCGGTCACGAAGCTGATGTCCAACCTCGACCTCGTGCTCGGCGCGAAGAAGATCCGCATCACGGCCCACTGCAACAACACGATCGGTCTGCCGGGCACGCTCGCCTCCCGCAACCAGCCCAACCACCCCACCGACTCCGTCGAGGGCATCCGGGCCAGCATCTACGAGGGGCTGTCGCTGGGATCGGGTGACTCGGTGATCGGCATCAACCCCTCCGATGACTCCACCGGCAGCGTCGCCCGCCTGCTGGAGATGACGCAGGAGGTGATCGACCGCTGGGAGATCCCGACCCAGAACTGCGTGCTCGCCCACGTCACCACCCAGATGGAGGCGCTGAAGCGCGGGGCGCCGATGGGGCTGATGTTCCAGTCGTTGGCTGGGACCCAGAAGGCGAACGAGAGCTTCGGCATCGACGTCGACCTGCTCGACGAGGCCTACGACATGGCGAAGCGGTACTGCAACAGCGCCGGTCCCAACTACATGTACTTCGAGACCGGCCAGGGCACCGCGCTGTCCGCCGATGCGCACTACGACGCGGATCAGCTGGTCATGGAGGCCCGCAACTACGGGCTGGCGAAGCGCTACTCGCCGTACCAGGTCAACACCGTGGTCGGCTTCATCGGTCCCGAGTACCTCTACGACTCGGTCCAGATCACCCGGGCGGGGCTCGAGGACCACTTCATGGGCAAGCTCACGGGCATCTCCATGGGGTGCGACGCCTGCTACACCAACCACGCCCGCGCCACCCAGAACGACATCGAGAACCTCGCCGTCCTGCTCAGCGCCGCCGGTTGCAACTACTTCATGGGGGTGCCGATGGGGGACGACGCGATGCTCAGCTACCAGTGCACCAGCTACCACGACGCTCCGAGCCTGCGCCAGGCCCTCGACCTCCGCCCGATCCCCCAGTTCGAAGCCTGGATGGAGGACATCGGGTTGATGTCGGACGGCAAACTGACCGCCAAGGCCGGCGACGCGTCGTTCTTCCTGCAGCGCTAGGGGAGCAGCATGACCACCACACCACACGACCTGGACGCGATCATCGCCGCGGTGATCGAGGAGCTGCGGGCCGGTGCCGCCGCCACGAACGGGCGCGAAGCGCCAGCGGCCACCGGGAGTACCTCGGTGCCTGCGGCCGCCCCGGCTCCTGCGGCCGCCCCGGCTCCTGCGGCCGCCCCGGCGACCCAGCAGCGCAGCGGTGCGGCGCCGCCGGTCACCCACGCCGAGGCGTCAGGACGCTTCACCGGTGAGTTCGGCATCGACCTGCCCGATCCCACCGAGCCCGAGCGGCGTCACGCGCTGCGGGTCGAGGACCCCTACGACGCCGAGGGGCTGGCGAACATGGCATCGACCACCACCGCGCGGCTCGGTGTCGGACGCTCGGGCCCACGGCCGAGGACCAGCTCGCTGCTGCTGTTCCAGGCTGACCACGGGGTCACCCAGGACGCGATCCACGGCACCGTCGACCCCGAGGTGCTCGAGCGCTTCGACCTCTTCACGGTCACGACCCGGGTCGCCGATCGCGAGGAGTACTTGCTGCGTCCCGACCTCGGCCGACGGCTGTCGGACCAGGCCAAGGCCGACATCACCGAGCGGTGCACCAAGAGCCCCCAGGTGCAGATCGTGGTCGGCGACGGGCTGTCGGCCGCCGCGATCGACAACAACCTGGCCAAGATCCTCCCCGTCATCGAGCAGGGCCTGTCCGCCGCCAAGATCAGCCTGGGCACGCCGTTCTTCGTGGAGAACGCGCGGGTGGGACTGATGAACGACATCAACGACATCGTCGGCGCCGAGGTGATCATCCTGCTGATCGGTGAGCGCCCCGGGCTCGGGATCGCCGATGCGCTCAGCGCCTACATGGGCTACCGGCCGACCGCCGGCAAGACCGACGCCGACCGCGACCTGATCTGCATGATCACCGAGCACGGTGGCACCAACCCCCTGGAAGCCGGTGCCTACGTGGTCGAGTTCGCCAAACGCATGCTGCAGCACCAGGCCAGCGGCCAGGAGCTGCGCCGACTGACCGCCGACGACGCCTGAGCCGCGGAGCGCACAAGGAGCCGACCATGGCCGTCCTCGACCCCATCAAGCCGACGATCCTGTCCGCGCGGGCGATCCCCAACGTCCAGCGCGAGTTCGCCGCCAAGCTCGGGCTGACCGACGAGCAGCGCAGCGTCGGGATCCTGACCTGCGACATCGACGACTCGCTGTACGTGGCGCTGGACGAAGCCACCAAGGCCGCCGAGGTGGAGGTCGTCTACGCGCGGAGTTTCTACGCCGGCTCCGCCCACGCCTCGGGCCCGCTGTCGGGGGAGATCATCGGCATCCTCGCCGGCCCCGACCCGGCCGAGGTCCGTGCCGGGCTGAACGCCGCCATCGACTACGCCGAGAACGAGGCCTGGTTCCACGCCGCGAACGAGGCCGGTGACCTCGCCTTCTTCGCGCACACCCTGTCACGGACGGGGCGGTACCTGTCCAAGGAGGCCGGTGTCGACGAGGGCACGCCGTTGTCCTACCTCATCGCCCCGCCGATCGAGGCCACGATCGGGGTCGACGCGGCGCTGAAGGCCGCCGAGGTCGAGCTGCAGGTCTGGTTCGAGCCTCCGTCGGAGACCAACTTCTCCGGGGCGCTGCTGTCGGGGACGCAGAGCGCGTGCCGGGCGGCATCCCAGGCCTTCCAGGACGCGGTGCTCGACGTGGCCCGCGACCCCCACAAGTTCTGATCCTGCGCTGACGGAGCAGCCGATGTCCACCGACCTCGACCTGGATCTCAGGTCCATCCAGGAGGCCCGCGACGCCGCGGTGTCGGCGCGCGCTGCGCAGCGTGCCTTCATGGCGGCCGACCAGGCCGCGGTGGACCGGATCTGCGAGGCGATGGCCACGGCGGCCTTCGATGCCAGCGGGCGTCTCGGCCAGCTGGCCCATGAGGAGACCGGCTACGGCGTCGCCGACCACAAGCGGCTGAAGAACGAGTTCGCGTCCCGGGACGTGTGGGCCTCGATCCGCTCGATCCCGACCGTCGGGCTGCTCCGTCGCGACGAGGCGAGCGGGGTCGCGGAGTACGGCTGGCCGGTGGGCGTGCTGGCGGCCCTCAGCCCTTCGACCAACCCCACCTCGACGGCGATGTTCAAGATCCTGATCGCGGTCAAGGCCCGCAACGCGATCGTGGTCGCCCCGCACCCGAGCTCGGTCCGTTGCACCGAGGAGACGACCCGGGTCATGGCCGCGGCGGGGGAGGCAGCCGGCATGCCGCCGGGCCTGGTCCAGTGCCTGACGACCGTCTCCCAGCCCGGCACGACGGCCCTGATGGAGCACTACGCCACCTCGATGATCCTGGCGACCGGCGGTGCTGGGATGGTCGCGGCCGCGCACAGCGTGGGCAAGCCCGCGCTCGGGGTCGGCCCCGGCAACGTGCCGGTGTACGTCGATCGCAGCGCCGACGTGGCCCGGGCCGCGGCCGACGTCGTGCACTCCAAGGCCTTCGACCGCTCGACCATCTGTGCCACCGAGCAGACCGTGGTCGCCGACGCGCCCATCGCAGTGCAGCTCAAGCAGGCGATGATCGCGGAGGGTGCCCACTGGCTGACGCGGGAGCAGTCCAGCCACCTGGGGCCCCAGCTGTTCCGCTCCGGCGGGCTGCTCGACGCCCGGTTCGTCGGACGCTCGCCCCAGGAGATCGGGGAGCTGGCCGGGATCGACGTCCCCACCGACGCCCGGATCCTGGTCGCCGACCTCGAGGGGGTCGGGCCTGAGTACCCGTTGAGCCGCGAGAAGCTGACCACCGTGCTCGGGTTCGTGGTCGAGGACGGCTGGCGAGCCGGCTGCGAGCGGTCGATCGAGCTGCTGCGTTTCGGTGGAGACGGGCACTCCCTGGTGATCCACGCCACGGACCAGGACGTCATCCACGCCTTCGGGATGGAGAAGCCGGCCTTCCGGATCCTGGTCAACACCTGGGGCACCTTCGGAGCGATCGGCGGGACCACGGGCCTGATGCCGTCGATGACCCTGGCGCCCGGTGGCATCGGCGGTGCGGTGGTCAGCGACAACATCACCGTGCAGCACGTGCTCAACATCAAGCGGGTCGCGTTCGAGACCGCTCGGCCCCCCGCGGCGGCCTGGGGCGACGGTGTCCCGACCGCGGCTGCGACCGTGCCCGCCCCAGCGCTCACTGGCAGCGCGCCGATGCCCCCGACTGCCACCTCTCGCGCCGCCGGGGGTGCACGGTCCGAGCGCCCCAGCGCGGCTCCTCAGCGACCGTTCGACCTCGGACGGAGAGCCGACGACCCCCAGCTGGTCGCCAGTATCCGACGGCGCGTGATCGCCAAGCTGGAGGGCAGCTGAGATGGCCGAGCTGACCCAGGAGAGCTACGCCGAGCTGACCGTGCGGCAGGTGCGGGAGCTGCTCGACCGTGACGAGGTCCCGGTCGAGACGATCCGCGAGCTGGAGCACGGCCGCGCCGACGGTCCCCGTAAGGGGGTGCTGCGAGCGGTCGAACGCCGGGCGGCCCGCGGCCCAGGCGCCGCAGGACCACCCGGCACCGGCGGCGGGCAGCGCGGCCGGGCCCGGTCCACGACCTCGGCGGCGTCTGCGCCGTCGAGCACGACCCCGACGGCGGCGACCGACGCACCGTCGAGCACGATCCCGACGGTGGCAACCGACGCGCCGTCGAGCACGACCCCGACGGCGGCGACCGACGCGCCGTCGAGCACGACCGCGGAGGTGGCGACCGGCGCCACCCCGACGACCCCACGCGCGGCGGCGGACGTCGCCGCGCCAACGCACGCGAGGAGCACCACCATGGCGAACGTCCAGATGATCGCGCTCGGGATGATCGAGACCAAGGGACTGGTCGGCTCGATCGAGGCCGCTGACGCGATGGTCAAGGCGGCGAACGTGAC
>PWWI01000011.1 GCA_003561535.1 Nitriliruptoraceae bacterium | reverse complement strand
TCGACACCGCCGGGCTCGCCGGCGCGGCCCCGACGGTCCCGGCCGCGATGGACGACGTCGTCATCGTCAACCTGGCCCTGTTCGAGGGTGAGCTGCTCGTGGACCTGTGCGACCTGCGGGGTGCGCTGCTCCCGGCCGACGAACTCGAGCTGCTGCGGGCCTGGTCCGACACCCGCGCCTCGGTCCAGGAGGTCGTCGAGGTGGCACGGGGCCGCGGGCTGACGCTGCTGGACCTGACCACCGGGGAGCGGACCGAGGTGGCCGACGTCAGCCTCAGCCGGGCCGCGTCGGTGGGCGACGCGCTCCTGGTGTGGCTGATCCCAACCCCCGCCGGCACCGTGCCCTCCGCCGGGGTGCTGCAGGTCCCCGACCACCGCCGTGAGGACCTGCTCGAGTTGCTCGACGAGGCTCCGGACGTCGAGGAGCTGGCGGGCTGGTACGCCTCCCTGTCGGCGGCACCGGGGCTGGCCAACACCGACGGTGACCTCCTGGAGCTGACGACCAGGATCTACCGGGTCGGCGACCCGGACGCGGCCTGGGCCGCCCTGGCCGAGCATCTGGAGGAGGACGGGCCGGGGCTGCTCGCCTTCACGCACCGCGACGGGCACCGGTGGCTGATGGGCAGCATCACCCGCGACGGTGACGAGTTGACGGTGCAGGTGAACTCCGCGACCCGGGCGGCCTGGTTCGACGACCTGATCACCCGTGAGGTCCCCGACGCCGAGTTGGTCGACGAGGAGCGGCACCCTGCCGCGGAGCTCGTGGGCCGGTCGGCAGCTGGGACCTCGGGGCCGCTGGACGAGGACGCCGGCGGGTTCGACCTCGATGCTCTCGATCCGGCGGCCCGCTCGGAGCTGGAGGCGCAGCTCGACGAGATGATGCGCGACCACGAGGACGCCTGGGTCGACACCGCCCTGCCCGCGCTCCAGGGGGCGACCCCTCGGGAGGCGGCTGCCGACCCGACCCGTCGCGACGCGCTGCTGCGGCTCCTCGACGACTTCGAGCGGCACGCCGCCGCATGGGACTCACCGGGTCGCCCGATGGACGCGGACCGGCTCAGGCGGCTGCTCGGCCTGTGACCGCCCCGGGGCGCTGGTCGGTGGCCTCCCGCGGCCGGATCGTGAGGCTCAGCCGGTGCCGTCGTCGATCCGCACGGTCACGGGCGTGCCCGCCTCGATGGTCCGGCTGACCGTGCAGGTCCGGTCATGGGAGTTGCGCACCGCCCGGGGGGGGCGGTCGCGGGCCTTGTCGCCGTCCGCCCCGTCGGGGAAGGTCACCCGGAAGGTCACCCGCAGGTCGCGGAGCAGGTTGCCACCGCGGTCGTCGACGACCTTCTCGGCGTCGATCTCGACCTCGAAGCGCTCCGGGTCGGCCCGGCGGGTGGTCATGAGGTCGACGTCGACCGCGGAGCAGCCTCCGATCGCGGCCAGGAGCAGCTCGACGGGGGTGAAGCCGTCCTCCAGCAGGCTGCCGAAGGTGAGCTCCACGCCCCGGGGGTTGGTGGCGCGGTAGACACCGGTGTCGACCCGTTCCAGGGTGACGTGCCGCTGGTCGCCGTCGGACATGCTGCCGCCTCTCGAGTCGTGGATGCGGGGCCGACGCGTGGTGCCCTCGGCGTCGCCGGGCAAGCTACCGGTCGGGTCGCGCGCCGCTGCCGGCGGCCGTCGGCGGCGGGCCCGGCGTCCGGGCCCTGCGGTCGCGTGGTGCGCAGCGGTAGGTTGCCGCCCCCAACGCCGGCAGGAGCCGTGCCACATGACCGGGACGTCGCCACCGGGCGGGTCACCGTCGCTCGACCGCCGGGCACTCGCCCAGGAGCTGCTGCGCGACTGGGATGCGGCGGCCGACCGGCTCCAGCGCAGCGAGCTCCTCGCCCAGGTGCGCGAGGACCCCGAGCTCGCCGCTGCGCTCAGCGAGCTCGCCACCAGCCGTTTCGACCGGCACGGTCGGCTCCTGCGGTTCGTGCTGCGTCTCGCACCCGATATCGACGGGCTCCACTACCGCGGGACCCCGCTGACGCCTGCGGGGATCGCGGCCCTGGCGACCGACGCGGTGCGGGGAGGGCGGGGTTCCCGGCCCGCCGAGGTGGTGCGCTCGCTGCGGGAGCAGGATGCGCTCGCCGCCGTCGCGGCCTGGACCGGTGCAGCGTGGGCCGCTGAGCTCGGCAGGGCCTGGTACGCCACGCAGCAGGAGGTCGATGACGTGGTCGGGGTCCAGGCGGTGCCGACGGGCCCCGAGCAGGCGGGCGGCAGCGACGAGGTGGACATCGGGCTCGTGGACGCGATGGCGCTGCAGCTGCTCACCGATCCCGGTGCGCCCGCGCGGCTGCGCGCGGAGCTGCTGGACGCCACCTCTGACGGGCCCCGGCCCGCCTGGTTCCAGGCGGCGCTGGTCCCCGGGGTCCGGATCGGGCGGCTGCTGGCCGCCAAGCTGCTCCTGCCCCAGGTCCAGCGACAGATCGTGTCCTGGGCCGACGACCCGACCGCCGTCATCGCGCCCGTCGGCCCGCCCCCGGACCGGCGAACGACCACGGCCGCGCCGCCGGTCCCGCCCGCAGACGATCCCGCGGTGAGCGACGCGACGGTGCAGCTGCCGGCGGTGGCGGCCGCAGGCGCGGGCAGGACACCCGGTGCGGCAGCGGCCGCCGGCTCGGGTGCGCCCGGGGGTGCCACGGCGCGGCAGCCGGCGGTGCCGGGCGCGCCGTCATCGGGTGCGGGTCCGACCTCCGCCCGGCCCCGCGAGACCTCGACGGGGTGGGCGGGGCTGTCCGCGACGCTGGTGGCGCCCGCGCTGGCGCTGCTGGTCGCCGCCGCGGGCCTCAGGTGGCCGGCGGCCACCCTCGTCAGCGTGCTGGTCTGGTTCGTGGTCGACCGGCTGCTGAGCATCCTGACCGATCCCTTCCTGAGGTTGGTCGGGGGCTGGCCACCCACCGTGCGAGGCTGGGCGGTGCTCGCCCTGCCCTTCCGGCTGCTGGGGGTGCTCCTGCGCGGTCCTTGGCGGCTGCTCGGCAGCCTCCTCCTGGTGGTGCTGTGGGGTGTTGCGGTCGACCGGGGGCTGACCCTGCTGCAGCCGCTCCTGGCTGCGTGGTCGGCGACGGTCGCAGCCACGACCCCCGACGCCTTCGCCGCCCGCTGGTTCGTCCCGGTCGCCGCCGGCGGGCTCGTGTGGCTCGCGACCCGCCGCCGGGTGGCCCCGGGCGCGCTGCAGCCGACGCCCGGCCTGCGCGGCGCGGCGGCGGTGGGTGCCGGCCTGCGGGCGCTCCCGGCCGGGCTCGGGGGTCTGCTGCTCCTGCCCGCCGCCCTGCTGGTGTGGACCGCCGCGACCGACCCGGATCCCGAGCCCTGGGCCCCCTACGCCGACCACCGCGAGGCCATCGCGGACCGGCTGCCCGACACCGAGTGGTGGTCCGCGGTGACCGATCGGCTCCTCGTGACCGCGGACCGCGTCCTCGACGCGGTGCCCGTGCCCGGTGAGCTGGCCCCGCAGGAGCCCACGCGGTGGCAGGTGGTGGATGCCACGGCGCTGAACGTGCGCGAGGGGCCGGGGACCGACCAGTCCTCGGTGACCCAGCTGCCCACCGGTGAGGTGGTGGCGGGCACCGGGGCGACCGAGACGGTCGGCGGCGCCACGTGGATCGAGCTGCGGCTGGACGATGGTCGGACCGGGTGGGCGTCGGCTCGGTTCCTCGAGGAGGCGACGGCCGACGGGTAGGGGGCCGGGCGGACCGGGCGGCACCCGGGTCCGCCGGGTCGGTAGCTTGCGCCCCCGAGCCGCCGGACCGGTCCCCGCCTGTCCGGTCCCACCCGGCCAGGTGACCCAGGGAGCCGATCGCGTGATCCTCAGACTGTCCAACCTGTTCGTCCGCACCCTGCGGGACGACCCCGCCGACGCGGAGCTTCCCGGCCACACCGCGATGGTGCGGGCCGGCTACATCCGTCGCGCCGGCTCGGGCATGCACACCTGGCTGCCGCTCGGCCACCTCGTCTACCGCAAGGTGGAGGCCATCGTCCGGGAGGAGATGGACCGGATGGGGGCCCAGGAGGTCCACTTCCCGGCGCTGCTGCCCCGGGAGCCCTACGAGCTGTCGGGCCGGTGGGAGGAGTACGGGGCGACGCTGTTCCGCCTCACGGACCGCCGCGGCAACGACCACCTCCTCGCGCCGACCCACGAGGAGATGTTCACGCTGCTGGTCAAGGACCTGTACTCCTCCTACAAGGACCTGCCGCTGAGCCTCTACCAGATCCAGATCAAGTACCGCGACGAGGCGCGTCCCCGGGCCGGGCTGCTCCGGGCCCGCGAGTTCGTGATGAAGGACTCCTACTCCTTCGACGTCGACGACGAGGGGCTGGAGGTCTCCTACCAGCAGCACCGCGACGCCTACATCGCGACCTTCGACCGACTCGGGCTGGACTACGTGATCGTCTCCGCGATGTCGGGGGCGATGGGAGGTTCGCGCTCCGAGGAGTTCCTGTGTCCCACCCCGGTGGGTGAGGACACCTTCGTGCGTTCGCCCGGGGGCTACGCCGCCAACGTGGAGGCGGTCGTCACCCCGGCGCCCGACCCGCTGCCCCACGACGGCGTCCCGGCCGCCCACGTCGAGGACACCCCCGACACGCCGACGATCGAGACCCTGGTCGCCTTCGCCAACGAGCACTTCCCCCGCGAGGACCGTCCCTGGGAGGCGGCCGACACCCTGAAGAACGTCGTGGTGATGCTCCGTCACCTCGAGGGCGGCCGCACCCCGCTGGTCGTCGGCGTGCCCGGCGACCGGGACGTGGACACCAAGCGGCTCCAGGCCCAGGTCGAACCGGCCGTGGTGGAGCCCTTCACCGATGAGGACTTCGCTGCCCACCCGGCGCTGGTCAAGGGCTACATCGGCCCGCAGGTGCTGGGGGAGGGCTCGGCCAGCGGCATCCGCTACCTCGTCGACCCCCGGGTCGTGGAGGGCACCCGCTGGGTCACCGGTGCGAACGAGTACGGCCACCACGTGTTCGACCTGGTGTGCGGACGGGACTTCCCCCCCGACGGCACGATCGAGGCCGCAGAGGTCCTGGCGGGCGACCTGGCCCCCGACGGCTCGGGTCCGTTGGAGCTGGCCCGAGGCATCGAGATCGGCCACATCTTCCAGCTCGGCCGCAAGTACGCCGACGCCCTCGGGCTGCAGGTCCTCGACCAGCACGGCAAGCTCGTGACCGTGACCATGGGCTCCTACGGCATCGGGGTCTCCCGGGCCGTCGCCGCGATCGCCGAGACCACCGTGGACGAGCTCGGGCTGTGCTGGCCCCGCCAGGTCGCCCCCGCCGACGTGCACGTGGTCAACGCCGGCAAGGGCGAGGAGACCGCCACCGCCGCCGAGGGGCTGGCCGCCGGGCTGGACGCTGCGGGCCTCGATGTGGTGCTCGACGACCGGGCCAAGCTCAGCCCGGGCGTGCGGTTCAAGGACGCCGAGCTGCTCGGGGTCCCGACCATCGTGATCGTCGGCAAGCGCCTGGCCGACGGGGTCGTCGAGGTGAAGGACCGTCGCACCGGTGAGCGGGAGGACGTCGCGATCGCCGAGGCGCTCGACCATCTGGTCGCGGTGTGCGGCGGCTGAGCAGGTCCCGCCCCGACCGATGAGGTGGCCGGGGCGGGCGATGCTCAGCTCGGCTCGAGCTCGAAGGTCTCCGGGCCGTCGGGCAGCTCCACCACCACCGAGGTGACCCGGTAGCCGTCGCCGTCGTCGTCGAGCTCCACCGTGAGGCGTCCGAGGACGTAGTCCTCGGTGAGCAGGAAGGACTCGTCGCCGCGGCGGGCGATCCGGACGTCATCGGGGAGGTCCTCCTCGGGCATGCCGAGCACGGCACGGGCCTCCTCGCGGGCGGCATCGGTGTCGAAGTCGGCCCCGAAGTCGTCGGGACCTGCACGGTCCCTCACCCAGGTCTGACGACGGCGCGGCCGGTGGGGTTGCCGACCCCACCGGCCGGATCGTGGCGGCAGCTCACGGCAGGAGCGTCAGCGGGGTGACGCGCTCGGACTGCACCGAACCGTCCTTGGCCGAGTACTCCCACACCGTCAGCGTGCCGGCCTGGCGGGCGTCGATCTCGTAGCGGATCGTGACGTCGAAGCTGCCCCAGCCGGCGCCCTCGTCGGACATCGCGAAGCCCTCGGCGAGCACGCTCCCGTCGGCCGCCTCGAGCCGGTACTGGAAGGTCGCCTCGAACACCGCGGCCTTCCCGGTCAGCCGCAGAGGCGACCGCACGGTCGCGCCGGCTGCCGGTACGTCCACGAACACTCCGGGCAGCAGGTCGAGGTAGTCGTCCCTGGACACCGGGCCGTCGAGCACGATGCCCTCACCGGAGAACACGGTCACGGGCCGGCCGTCCAGCTCGAAGCGGACCTCGTCGACGGTGGGGAACTGGG
>PWWI01000010.1 GCA_003561535.1 Nitriliruptoraceae bacterium | reverse complement strand
CCATCCACGGCGCCAGCTTCTCGTCGAGGTCCCCCGGCAGGTAGCCGATCTCCTGCTTGCCCACCGCGATCAGCGGCCGGTACACGCTCAGGCGGCGGTAGGCCGTCGCCTCGATGACCTGCTCCAGGCCTGCGGCGAGCGCGAGGAAGGTCTTACCGGTCCCCGCCATCCCCATCAACGACACGCACGGGACCTCGGGGTCCAGCAGTAGGTCGATCGCGAAGGTCTGCCGCACGTCCCGGGGGGCCATGCCGAACGCCGGTCGGTGCCCGTGGACCCGGTGGAGGGTCGCGGTGCCGTCGGGTGCCACCTCGGTGACCCGTGCCAGTCCGGAGCAGGACCGGCCGGCGCGCAGGACCAGGCAGGCGTTCGGCCACAGCTCGCCGACGGCCGACAGGTCGGCGAGCTCCGCGTCGAGCTGGGCCTTGCCGTCGCGGTGGAGCCCGTCGAGGACCCCGGGGTCGACCTCCAGCTCCACGATGCCGGTGCTGTGTTCCTCGACCCGGACGGTGTCCCCGCGGTAGTCCTCGACCACCACCCCCAGCTGGCTGCCCTTGATCCTGAGCGCCGCGTCCTTGGTGACCAGGGTGGCCCCGATGGCCATGGCCACGCACAGGATGCGGTGGTCGGCCTGGGTCCGGTCGAGGTAGGACGGCAGGGGCGTGTCGACGTGGTTGGCCTCGATCCGCACCGAGCCGCCCGAGGGCAGCGGCAGCGCGTCACGCAGCCCGGCCCCGGAGCTCACCCGCAGCTGTTCGATCTGGCGCAGTGCCATGCGGGCGTTGCGGCCGACGTCATCCAACGCGGTCTTCTTGCGGTCGAGCTCCTCGATGACGACCAGCGGGAGCACCACATCGTGCTCCTCGAACCGGAACAGCGCGTTGGGGTCGGCCAGCAGCACGCAGGTGTCGAGCACGTAGGTGCGCTGCTGGTCGCTCACTGGCGGCGAGGTGGCGGGCGTGCTGGCGGTGGACGTCATCGAGTGCTCCCGGGACAGGTGACCCGGCCACAGCTCCCACGGTGGGGGCCGGAGACGGGTCGACGACGACGAACGCCGCCCGGTCGGGGCGGCGTCGAGGTGCTGCAGCGGGCGTGTCGGGCGGTGGCGCGGCGCTCGAACGGATCGAGCGGGGTCCAGCGTCGCCGCCCGGCCGCGAACGACCGGGGCGGCCCTGTCTCGGGCTGCCGCCGCCTCCTGCTCAAGGGGTGGGACACGTCGCTGGCGACCTCGCGTCGGCTGGCCGCCACGCACCGCGGCGGGTGCGGGGCAACGTAGCGATGGCCGGGCCGCGAACCGGGGAGGCGCGACAGGAGCGCCCTACTGCCCGAAGCGTCGCGTGCGGCGTTGGAAGTCGCGCAGCGCCCGCAGGAAGTCGATCTTGCGGAACTCGGGCCAGTAGGCGTCGCAGAAGTAGTACTCGCTGTGTGCCGACTGCCACATCATGAAGCCGGACAGCCGCACCTCGCCGGAGGTGCGGATGATGAGGTCCGGATCGGGCAGCCCGGTCGTGTAGAGGTGATGCCCGATGTCAGCGGGGGTCAGCTCGGCGGCGACCTCCTCCAGCGACGCACCCTCGGCGGAGCGGTCGAGCAGGAGGCTGCGCAGCGCGTCGGTGATCTCCTGACGGCCGCCGTAGCCCACGGCCACCTGCACGCGCAGCCGATCGTGATCGGACGAGGCCTCCTCCGCACGCTTCAGCGCCTGCCGGGTGGACTCCGGCAGCAGGTCGAGCGCGCCGACGCCGGTGACCCGCAGTCCCCGCTCCGCCGCGTCCTTGGTGCAGCCCATCCGTTCGATCGTGGCCTCGATGATCTGCATCAGGGCTGCGACCTCGGCGTCGTCCCGGGTGAGGTTGTCGGTGGACAGCAGCCACAACGTGACGTAGGGGATCTCGAGCTCCAGGCACCAGTCGAGGAAGGGGTCGATGTGCCGGGCCCCCGCTTCGTGGCCGTGGGAGGCCGTCCCGAGCCCCCGCTCCGCGGCATACCGGCGGTTGCCGTCGATGATGACCCCGACGTGACGAGGCATGGGGCCACCCGCCAGCTCCTGCTCGAGCTGGCGCTCGTAGACCCGGTAGACGAGATCGCGCGCACCCATACCAACGATGCTAGGGCTCGCGGGCCGCCCGGACACGGAACGTCCGGCGCCGCCGGGTGAGCGAGGTGGTAAGATTCCGGCAGAACACGCCCGGGCGGTCACGTCCGGGCGTCCTTCGTGAGGCCCACCCTCGTGGCTGTGGCCCGGCTCCCCGGGAAGGGGGCCCGAACCCTCGTTCCGACGATCCGGAGTACCCGATGTCCGAGACGTGGCTGAGCCAGGAGGCCTACGACCGCCTCAACGCCGAGCTCGAGACGCTGCGCACCGAAGGTCGCGACAGCATCTCGGCAGAGATCGAGGTCGCCCGCGCCCACGGCGACCTGCGCGAGAACGCCGAGTACCACGCGGCCAAGGACGAACAGGGCAAGATGGAGGCGCGCATCCGGCAGCTCACCGAGCTGCTCCGTGACGCCCGGATCGGTGAGCCCGACACCACCGACGTCGCCCGCCCCGGCCTGGTGGTCGTGCTCGACATCTAGGGCGACGAGGAGACCTTCCTGATCGGCAGCCGCGAGGACAGCCACGACGATCTGGAGATCCTGTCGGCCGAGAGCCCGATGGGTCGGGCCGTCCTCGACCAGTCGGTCGGCGCTACGGTGCGCTTCACCACTCCGAACGGCAACGAGCTCGCGGTCACGGTCCGGGACATCCGCACCGCCTGACGCCGACGCCGGGATCCGCACGGACCGCGTCCCGCCGTGGCGAGACGACCGGCAGCGAGAGGTGGCAGGATGCGCGGTCACGTCGAACTCGCGGACGGAGTCCACCAGCTCACGGTGCAGACGCGCATCAACGTCATCGTCCTCCGCGACGACGACGGGGTCACCCTGATCGACACCGGGCTCGATCGACCCGGACTCACCACACGCCTCGCCCGGCTCGGGATCGCGCCGAGCGAGGTGACGAGGGTCCTGTTGACCCATGCCCACCCCGACCACGCCGGCGGCGTGCGTCGACTGCGGCGCCACGGATCGACTGCCTCGGTGTCGATCGGTGCCGACGACCTCGAGGTCGGCCGCGGGGTGGCCCAACCGCCGACCCCGGAGCACCTCGGCGGCCGCCTGCTGTCACGTCTACCGCAGCCGGGACCGTGGGGACGCGCCGTCGCGGTCCCCGACGCCACCGCACTCGAGGACGGTGCACGGTTGCCGATCGCAGGAGGGCTCGAGGTGGTCGCGACACCCGGCCACACCGTCGGACACGTCGCCTTCCACCTCCCCGCCCGCGACGTGGTGATCGGCGGCGACGTGGTGTTCAACGTGTTCAGCCTCCGGCCTTCGCCGGCGTTCCTGTGCTGGCGAACGGCCCCCAACCTGGACTCGGTCGGCCGCCTGGCAGCCCTCGGCGCGGGCACGCTGGCGCTGGCCCACGGCCGGCCGGTGACCGACGACGTGGCCGGGCGCCTGTCCCAGCTGGTCACCGACCGCTGACCCGGCCCAGGTCCGACCCGTCGGAGGGAGCACCCTCCCCGACACTTCCGACCCGTCCGGTCGCCTGGCCAGCTCCGCATGCGTGGTGACGGAAGGATCGGATGATGAGTCAGACCGAAGCGCGCGACCGCCCCCAGCCGCTGTCGCAACGCCAACGACGTCGAGCCGTCGCCAAGCTGGTGTTCCTGGTCGCAGGAACCCTGTCGCTCGCCCTGTCGGTGGGGCTCTGGTTCCTCACCGAGGACCGCGAGACGGCGATCTTCGTCGGACTCTGGGTGCCATCCCTGTTCTCGCTCGGGGCGCTGGTGGCCGCCGGGGAGGGACCGCGATGAATCCCGGCACCTTGTTCGCGATCGGGGCCGTGGTGTTCATGATGGGTGGTCTGGGGCTGGTGCTGTTCCTGCTCGACACCTTCCAGGACTGGCGGATCCGTGAAAAGCAGGTCGACGAGGACACCTACCTCGACGACGAGACCATCGGTCAGGCCCTCGGCGATCCCCGCCACCAGCGCCACTGACGGCGGCGTCCGCTCACCGCAGCCGCTCGACGATCATCGCCATGCCCTGACCACCGCCGACGCACATGGTCTCCAGACCGATCGTCTGGTCACGCTCGCGCAGCCCGTTGAGCAGCGTGGTCGTGATGCGAGCCCCGGTCATGCCGAAGGGGTGCCCCAGTGCGATCGCTCCGCCGAAGGGGTTGAGATCCTCGTGGTCGATCCCCAGCTCCTCCGCCGAGGGAAGCACCTGGGCTGCGAAGGCCTCGTTGATCTCCACGATGTCCACGTCGTCGATCGACATCCCCGCGCGTGCCAGGGCCTGCCGTGAAGCCGCGACGGGACCGAGGCCCATGATCTCCGGATCGAGGGCCGACACTCCCGTGGCGACGACCCGCGCCAGGGGCTCGATGCCGAGCTCCGCGGCCTTGACGTCCGACATCACGATCAGCGCGGCCGCCCCGTCGTTGAGCGGGCAGGCGTTCCCCGCGGTCACGCGACCGTGCGGACGGAACGCCGGCTGCAGCTCCGACATCTTGTCCCGGTTCGCCGGCCGCGGCGACTCGTCGGCGTCCATGACCGACCCGTCGGGCAGGGTGATCGGGGTGATCTCCCGGGCCCAGAACCCCGCCGCGGCCGCCTCGGCGTAGCGGTTCTGGGAGGCGTAGGCGAAGTCGTCCATCGCTTCGCGGCTCACGTCCTTGAGCAGCGCGACGTTCTCGGCGGTCTGCCCCATCGGGATGTAGATGTCGGGGAGTTCGCTCGGCTCCCAGCTGTCCGCGCCCTCCTGAGCCTGGGACTCCGTCCGTGCGACCGCGTCGGCGAAGTGTGGGTTCTGCGTGTCGGGCAGGCTGTCGGAGTTGCCCTTGACGTAGCGGGACACCATCTCGACGCCGGCGGAGACGAACACGTCCCCCTCCCCCGCCCTGATCGCATGCATCGCCATCCGGGTGGTCTGCAGGCTGGAGGAGCAGTAACGGGTGATCGTCGCGCCGGGCACCTCCCAGCCGAGCAGCGTGGTCACGACCCGGGCCATGTTGAAGCCCTGCTCGCCGCCGGGGAGGCCGCAGCCGAGCAGGAGGTCATCGATGTCCGCCGGGTCGAGCTGCGGGACCTGCGCCATGGCGGCCGCCACGATGGTCGCGGTCAGGTCGTCGGGACGCAGCTCGGTCATGGATCCCTTGAAGGCCCGTCCGATCGGGCTCCGGGCAGCGGCGACGATCACGGCTTCGGGCATGATGGCTCTCCACGGAACGACGGCGAGATGGTGCGAGGCTCCCGGGTACGGAGGCTACCGCCGGAGCGTCCCCGATCCCTCACCAACGCCGCAAGCGGCTTCGGCGGCGACCTGCGCATCCTCAGCGCAAGGAGTGGAGCAGGGCACGCACCTCGGTCAACGCCTGCTCGACCAGCCCCGCACCCTCGCCGGAGAGCTCGGTGCCGACCTCCAGGTCGCGCACGGGTATCCGGACCGCCACCGCGCGCTCCGGCCGCCAGCCGAGCTTGGCAGCGAAGGAGAGCAACCCGGCCGGCCCGAGGTGGTGGGTCATCAGCTCCCCCGACCCATCGATCTCGATCGGGCTGACGGTGAGCTGCGCCACGTCCACCGCAGCGTCGACGATCACCACCAGGCGTCGACGATCGAAACTGGGTGCCAGCTCGGGGGTCAGCTGGTGGACCGACGCCACCTCGACGTCGTCGAGGTGGAGCGCCTCCAGCCGGTCGGCGACGACCCGGCCCACCGCATCGTCGGTGCGCAGCAGCGAACCGACCCCGATGACGAGCACCGGGGTCGGCTCGGCTCGGGAGCCGTCAGTCGCGACGCACCTCCTGCAGCAGTACGCCGTCGGGGGCGAGCAACTGCACCTTCATCGGCATCTGCCCGATCGCGTGGGTCGAGCAGGACAGGCACGGGTCGTAGGCACGGACCCCGGCCTCGATCCGGTTCAGCATCCCGTCGGTGAGCTCCGGGCCGTCCACGAACTCCTGGGCGATCGACAGGATCGTGGCGTTCATCGCGAGGTCGTTCTGCCCCGTGGCGATGATCAGGTTCATCCCGGTGATCAGCCCGTCGTCGTCCACCTCGTAGTCGTGGATCAGCAACCCGCGGGGCGCCTCGGAGGCTCCGACGCCGCGGTTGGCGTTGATGGCGGCCTGGGCGCGCACGCGCGTGTCCAGCAGGACCGGGTCGTCCATCAGGGCGGCGATGCGCTCGGCGCAGGCGATGACCTCGAGCACCCGGGCGTGGTGGTAGAGGAACGCCGAGGAGGCGATCCGCCCGTAGCGCTCCCGGAACTCAGCCAGGCCCTGGTCGGCGATCGGGGTGCCGAACCGCTCGGCGATGTTGATGCGGGCCAACGGGCCGACGCGGTACAT
>PWWI01000191.1 GCA_003561535.1 Nitriliruptoraceae bacterium | reverse complement strand
TCTTCAGCAGCACGCCGGCCAGCAGCACCGAGCCGACGGTCGGCGCCTCGGTGTGGGCGTCGGGCAGCCAGGTGTGGAAGGGCCACACCGGCACCTTGATCGCGAACCCGAGGAACACGCCCAGGAACGCCCAGGTCTGGAAGGTGGTGGAGCCGAAGGGCGCCATGTTCGACAGTTCGGTGATGCTCCAGGTGTTGGCACCCGCCTGGAAGTAGATCGCCAGGAAAGCCACCAGCATGAACACCGAGCCGAACAGGGTGTAGAGGAAGAACTTGACGCTGGCGTAGTCGCGGCGGGGGCCGCCCCACATCCCGATCATGAAGAACATGGGGACCAGCGTGAGCTCGAAGAAGATGAAGAACAGGATCAGGTCGAAGGCGACGAAGGTGCCGGCCATGCCGGTCTGGAGCAGGAGCATCAGGCTCAGGAAGGCCTTGGGCTTTCCCGGTGACGGCAGGTGCTTGGTGGTGTAGATCGCGCACAGCAACGTCAGCAGCGACGTCAGGAAGAACAGCGGCAGCGAGATTCCGTCCATCCCGAGCGAGAACCGGGCATCGATGGCGGTGATCCACGGCACGTCGGTGGTGAACTGCAGTTCACCGGCCCGCGAGTAGTCGAAGCTGGCCGTGATGGCCGCGACCAGGGCGAACCCGACCGCGGTGATCGCGACGGCGGCCCGACGGATCTCGCGATCCATCGACGCTGGCATCAGCGTCAGCGCACCGGCACCTGCCAGCGGCAGGAACAGCGCGACCACCAGGGCCCAGCCTGCGGTGTTGGGGTCCATCTTCGTCTCCTTGGCTCACCTCGGGCCCGTGAGCCCGGTGCGAGTCGGCTGGCCGCCCAGCCCGTCGTGACGGCGGGTCAGCCCGCCGGTCGTGGTCCTCCGTCTACCTCGCCGCCGCGAAGGCCAGCACGAGCAGGATCGTCCCGGCGACGAGCACACCCGCGTACTTCTGCACGTCGCCGGACTGGATCCTCTTGAGCTTCTCGCTCCACCAGGCGGCGCTGAACGCCGCCCCGTTGATGCCACCGTCGATCACCTGCTGGTCGACGACCCGGTAGGTCGTCATCGCCGCGCTCTTCGTGGCGCGGCCCACACCTGCGACCACGCCGTCGATCAGCACGTTGCTGGAGTAGCTCGCGGCAGCCGACAGCTTGTCGCGCACCGGGACCACGATGTAGCGGTACCCGAAGTCGTCGAACCCGTACTTGGCGACGAGGACGTCGGTGAACCGGCCCATGGACAGTGTGGGGTCACGCTCCGGTAGGCCCTTGCCGTAGAAGCGGTAGGCCAGGAACACCGCCAGGCTGAACAGCACCAGCACGATCGCCAACAGATCCGGGTGCCAGCTCGGGACGCCGTGCAGCACCTTCACCGGCCCGTCACCGGCCGCTGCCGCAAGGCTCGTGCCGGCGGCCAGGACCCCGTCCCCGGCGACGCCTGAGGCCGCGGCGGTGCCCTCGGTGAAGGGGAAGGTGGCCTCGGCGTCGAGGAGCGGTGTCGCCAGCCAGGTCTCGAAGTTGGGCTGCTCGGGCGAGAACGGCGACAGGAGGTAGCCGGAGGCCACGGACAGCACGGCCAGCACCATCAGTGGGGCGAGCATGAGCTTGCCGGACTCGTGGGGCGGATGGTGACTGCGGTTCTCACCGGCGAAGATCAGGAAACAGGCGCGCGCCATGTAGAAGGTGGTCACGAAGGCGGCGGCCAGCCCGACCCAGTACACGAGGTTGCCGGTGAAGAAGCCGGCGCCGGCCCAGATCTCGCCGGCGATCAGGATCTCGTCCTTGGAGAAGAACCCGGCGGTCAGCGGGAAGCCGGCGAGCGCCAGCGAACCCACGATGAAGGTCCAGAAGGTGTGCGGCATGGCCTTGGCCATCCCGCCCATGTCCGAGATGTTGTTGGAGTGCACCGCGTGGATGAGCGAGCCGGCACCCAGGAACAGCAGCGCCTTGAAGAACCCGTGGGTGAACAGGTGGAAGATGCTCGCGGCGTACCCGCCGACGCCGATCGCGGCCACCATGTAGCCGAGCTGGGAGATGGTGGAGTAGGCGAGGATCTTCTTCAGGTCGTCCTGGACCAGCGCCAGCAGACCCCCGAAGAACAGGGTGAGCACGCCGAAGATGGCGATCGTGGCCATCACCGCCTGGTTCTGGGCGACCACCGGGAACAGCCGCGCGAGCAGGAAGACGCCGGCGGTGACCATCGTGGCGGCGTGGATCAGCGCCGAGACCGGGGTCGGACCGGCCATCGCGTCGGGCAGCCACACGTGCAGCGGCATCTGGCCGGACTTGGACATGCAGCCGAGGAAGATCAGCAGCATCCCCAGCACGATGGTGGTGGTGGAGAGCTGCCCGGCGACCGCCGCCTCGTTGATCTCGATGATGTTGAAGGGCGTGTCGGTGAGCCCGAACATGCCTGCTGAGAGCACGATCACGCCCACGATCAGCCCGACATCGCCGAACTTGGTGGTCAGGAAGGCCTTGTTGGCGGCGTCCTGGTTGGACTTGCCCTCCCAGTAGAAACCGATCAGCAGGTAGGAGCACAGGCCCACCAGCTCCCAGCCGATCACCGCCAGCAGGAGGTTGTTGGCCACGACCAGCAACAGCATGGAGAAGGTGAAGAGCCCGAGCATGGCGAAGAAGTAGGTGTAGCGCGGCTCCCCGTGCATGTACTCCCGGGAGTAGACGTGCACCATGAAGGACACGGTGGTCACCAGCAGGAGCATCACCGCGGTCAGTCCGTCGACCAGCATGCCCAGCTCGAACACGAACCCGCCGCCGAGCGGGGACCAGTCGATGGAGCGCTCCAGGGGCTCCATGGGAGAGGTGACGAAGGTCTCCCAGGCGATCCCGACCGCCAGCAGCCAGCTGAGCCCCAGCGCCGCGATGCCGATCTCCGAGCCCTTGCCCGGCAGCTGCTTGCCGACTGCGGTGATCAGCACCGCCGACAGCAGGGGCAGAGCCACGACCACCCAGGCGTACTCGAGGAGCGCGTCCACGTGAGCCTCCCCTACCAGCGCATCAGGTCGGCGTCGTCGACGTCGACCGATGCGCGGTTACGGAACATGTTGAAGACGATGGCCAGACCGACGCCGACCTCGGCGGCAGCGACCCCGATGATGAACAGGGCGAACATCTGGCCGGTCACCGCCGGATCGCCCGGGTAGAGCAGGTTCTGGAAGGTCACGAGGTTGATGTTCACGGCGTTGAGCATCAGCTCGACGCTGATCAGCACCAGCACGGCGTTGCGCCGGGCGATCACGCCGTAGACGCCGGCGCAGAACAGGAACGTGGCCAGCAGCAGAGGACCGATCGGGCTCATGCGTGCTCCTCCCCGTCGCCACCACTGCCACTGGTCAACGCCGCCTGCTCCCGCTCCAGCGCGTCGGGATCACGGTCCTGTGCCATCTCGATCCGGGTGACGGTGAGCTCCTCACCGGACTCGCCGGTCTCCCGGCGGGCCAGCACGATCGCGCCGATCAGGGCCGCCAGCAGCAGCATCGAGAGCACCTCGAAGGGCAGGACCCAGTCCGCGAAGATGGCGATCCCGAGGTCGTCGATGCGGGGCCCGGTGACCTCGGCGGTGGGCAGGTCCCCGAAGGCGCCGATCACCAGCGTCGATAGCACCACGAACAGCCCACCCGCGACCGCCATGGCCAGGCCGCGGTTCTGCCCGTCCAGCGCCTCCCGGCCGATCGGCGCCCGCGTGAGCATGAGCCCGAACATGAACAGCACCGCGACGGCGCCCACGTAGACCACGATCTGCACCAGGGCGAGGAAGTCGGCCGCCAGGGGGAGGAACACTCCCGCGATGCCACCGAGCGTCACCGCGAAGAACAGGGCGGCGTGCATGAGGTTCTTCGAGGTGACGGTGAGCACCGCCCCACCGGCCGTGAGCAGGCCGACGAGCACGAACACCACATCGTGACCGGTCATGCGCCGCCCTCCTCGTCCAGCTTGGCCTGTTTCCGCTTCTTGACCCACGCGGCCTTCGCCTTCGCCCGGGCGATGCGCTCCGACTTCCCCTCGGCGATGAGTTGGTCGAAGACCTCCTGGTCGATCTCGCCCGCGCCCTCGATGTGGACATCACCGAGCTTCTTGGCGGCGGGGGCCTCGGTGGTCGCTGCCTCGGCGGCAACGTCCGGCGCGTCCTCGGCCGGAGCGGTTCCGGCGTCGCCGGCGTCGAGGGCTTGCTTTGCGGCCTCGGGGGAGGCGCCGAGCTCGCTCGGCACCTCGGCCGGCTCGTCGGCACCGGTGCCCTCGCCGGTGTCCGACTCGGCTTCGGCGCGCAACCGCAACTTCTCCTTCTTGACGTAGGCCGCCTTCGCCTTGGCCCGTGCCATGCGTTCGGGCTTGCCCTCGGCGATCAACCGGTCGAAGGTCTCCTGATCGATCTCCCCCGCCTCGACCTTGACCTCGGCAGCCTTCGGCGCGGGCGCTTCGGGCTCGGCCGCACCGCCGGCCGCCTCCGCCTCGGCGAGGAGCCGCGCCTTCTCCTTCTTGACGTAGGCCGCCTTCGCCTTGGCCCGTGCCATCCGCTCCGACTTGCCCTCGGCGATCAACCGGTCGAAGGTCTCCTGATCGATCTCCCCGGCCTTGACGTGGATCTCCGGCTCGGCCGCCTTGCCCTTCTTCGGGGCGTCACCCGCCGTCTCGGTCGGCGCCTCGGCGGCCTGCTTCGCCTCGAGCTCCTTGGCGGCGACGAGCTCCCGCTCCTTCTCAGCCTTGGCCAGCGCGTCGCTGACCTCCGCCGGCAGGACCGCCCCCTCCTCCAGCGGCGGTGGCGGCGGCACGGTGTCCGCCCACTCGCGCAGCTTCTCCATCTCGTGCAGCAACGAGCCCATCTCGTACTCGGAGTACTCGAACTCCGGCGACCACCACAGGGCGTCGAAGGGGCAGACCTCGACGCAGATGCCGCAGTACATGCACAGCGAGAAGTCGATCTCGAACCGGTCGAGGACGTTGCGGGTGCGGGCGCGCCCACCTTCCTTGGCCGGCGGGACGGTCTCCTTGTGTGACTCGATGTAGATGCCCCAGTCCGGGCCCTCCCGACTGCACAGCATGCACACCGTGCAGTTCTCATCCATCAGCGCGATGACCCCGCGGGTCCGCGGCGCGAGCACGTCCCGCTCGTGGGGGTACATCAGGGTCGTCGGGCGCTTGAACAGGTGCTTGACCGTGACCCCGAGACCCTTGAGGAGCCCGATCCCGGGGGGTGCGGAGGGAGCCATCAGTACACCACCTTGGCGATCGTCACGAGGGCGAGGTTGAGGAGGGCGAGCGGGACCATCACCTGCCAGGCGATGCGCTGCAGCTGGTCTTCACGCAGGCGCGGGTACGCCACCCTCAGCCAGACCATCACGAACACCAGCAGCATGATCTTGCCGAACGTGACGACCACGCCGAGCAGCGTGCCGGTCACGTCGCAGTCGAACAGGCCCCCGGCTCCTTCACAGCCCGGGAGCGGCACGCCGGGGAGCAGCTGCCAGCCACCGAGGTAGAGCACCACCATCAGGGCCGACATCGTCACCATGCCGGCGTACTCGGTGAGCATGTACATCGCGTACTTGATGCCGGAGTACTCGGTCATGTAACCGAACACCAGCTCCGAGTCACCGATGGGCATGTCGAAGGGTGGGCGGGAGAGCTCGGCCAACGCCGCGACGAAGAAGATGCCGAAGCCGAGCAGCTGCGGGATCACGAACCACAGGTTGATCCCGGTGCCGAACAGCATGAACTCCGCCTGGGCCTCCACGATGCCGACCAGCGACAGCGTGCCGGCCTGGACGGCCACCGCGATCGCGGCCAGGATCAGGGGCAGCTCGTAGGCGATCAGCTGACCGCCGGCCCGCAGCCCGCCGAACAGGGAGAACTTGTTGGCGGAGGACCAGCCCCCCATGAGGACACCCAGCACCGACACCGAGCTCGCGGCGAGCACGTAGAACAACCCGAGCTCGAGGTCGAGCGCGAACACCCCCGGGCCGAAGGGGATCACCAGCAGCGCCAGCATCGCCGGCACCAGGGCGACCCCCGGCGCGATGGCGAACACCCACTTGTCGGCGGCCGAAGGGATCAGGTCCTCCTTCTGGATGAACTTGATCCCGTCCGCGACCAGCTGCAGGGTGCCGAAGGGCCCAGCTTCGACCGGGCCCCGCCGGTGCTGCATGCGAGCCATCGCCTTGTGCTCGAGATAGCCGGCGACCAGCGGCACCACGAAGAAGATCCCCAGGACGAAGGCGAGCTTGAGCAGCAGCGGCACGATGAACGTGTCGCCGACGTCCAGGATCGACTCGGCCTGGGCCAGGTACGGCGCGACGCCGGAGGTGACCAGCAGCATCATCGGTCGATATCCCCCACCACGAAGAAGACGGACCCCAGGATCGACACCGCGTCCGGGATCAGCTGACCCCGCATCAGGTACGGGATCGCCTGGACGTT
>PWWI01000278.1 GCA_003561535.1 Nitriliruptoraceae bacterium | reverse complement strand
CCGTCACCTTGGAGGCGAACTTGGTCAGGAAGGTCGCCTCCTCCATGGCCGAGTCGCCCCCACCGACGACGATGACGTGCTTGTCACGGAAGAAGAAGCCGTCGCAGGTCGCGCAGGCGGACACGCCCGAGCCCCACAGCTCGTCCTCTCCCGGCACCTCGAGGCGTCGGGGCTTGGCGCCAGTGGCGATGATCAGTGTCCGGGTCGCCAGCCGGAGCCCCGAGGCGGTCTCCAGCCGCTTGACCTCCCCGGTGAGGTCGACGCTGGTGACGTCCTCGGTGACGAACCGGGTCCCGAAGCGGGCGGCCTGCTCGCGCATGTTGGTGATCAGGTCGGGGCCGAGGATCCCGTCGGAGAAGCCCGGGAAGTTCTCCACGTCCGTGGTCAGGGTGAGCTGGCCACCCGTGGGCCCACCCTCGAGCACCCCCTCGATCAGGATCGGCTCGAGGGCCGCCCTGGCGGCGTACACCGCAGCGGTCAGGCCGGCCGGACCGGAGCCGATGATGATCGTCTCGTGGACCCGGTCCTCGAGCTCGGGGGTGCCGGTCGGCTCGTTGGCCGGCGAGGGCGCCCCCACTGGGCTGAGGTTGATCTGCGGTGTGTCGGACATGGGCGACCTCTGGAGGTGTCGGAGCAGGGGGGAACGCAGGGGAGCTCTGCGGCCCTCGGTGGAGGCTAACGGCGGCCACCGCCCCGGTATTCCCTGCCGTACCCTGCCCCCATGCCTGCCCCCACCGCCTGCACCCAGCACCCGTCGGTCCAGACGCGGTTGCGCTGCTCCGCCTGCGAGACGCCGATCTGCCCGGACTGCGCCCGTGAGGCGGCCGTGGGCTACAAGTGCCCGGCGTGCGCCCGTCACCTGGACAGCACCACGTCGCCGCGCGGTGCGCAGGGTGCAGGTGCCCTGGAGCGGTTCAGCGCCAACGTCAACCGACGCACCGGGGCCGGTGGCGGTGGAGCCCGGAGCGCACCGAGCGGTGATCGCCTGGCCGCGACGGTCGGGGCGAGGGCCGTGGCGGTGGGGCTGGCGGCCGCCGTGGCGGGCGGCCTCGTGCTCGCGGTGGTGCTCCAGGGTGGCTTCCTGTTCCTGATCTCCTCCGGTGCGATCGGCTGGGGTGTGGCCAGGGCCGTCTACTGGGGTTCCGAGGAGCGCGACTCACCCTTCATCCGTGCGGTCGCCATGACGCTGGCCGGGTTCACGGTCGCGATCGCGATGGCGTTCGCCGGTCTCTCGACGGCGCCACCCGGCCTGGTGTTCCTCGCCTACCCGGCGGCGATCTACGGCGGTTGGATCGTGGTCCGCGGCCGCTGATCCGGCCCGGTCAGGCCTGGTCGAACCGCAGGACCTGGCAGGTGGCGCGTTCCAGCGTCCACACCTCGATCCGCGTGAAGGCACCGCTCTGCGGGTCGCGCGTGACGAGCCCGACGCTGACCGCGGGCGTGCCGTCGAGCTCCAGCAGCTCGACCCGGGTGGGGATCGCCTGCTCGCCACCCTTGAGCAGCGTCACCAGGCACCGGCGGAGGTCGGCGGCCTCCTCGGAGCCCAAGGCTCGGCCGTCACGCGTCACGATCGTGGAGCCGACCGACCGCTCCACCTCGTCGGCCTCCGCCTCGTCGGCCGCTTCGGTGTCGGCGACCGAGCCCGTCGTCGTAGGTGGCACGCCGCCGAGCAGGAGCTGCTGGAACTGCTCGGCCAGGGCCTCGCCCTCGCCCGGTGCCAGGGCCTCACCCGCCAACGCCTCGAGCTCCGGATCGGCCGGCAGCGCCTCGAGCTCCGCGGTGGAGGTCGATCGGCCATCGTCGATCACGACGGGTCCGAGCCCCTCACCCTGGGCGTCGGGGGGCTCGGCTGGTGCCAGCTCCGCGGCGTCGTCGGCGCTCATCATCGCATCGGCGCTCTCGGCCGTGGAGGCGTCGTCGGAGCCGAGATCGAGCTGGCCCAGTCCCACGAGACCACCGGCCAGCAGCACCAGGCCGGCCGCCACCCCGGTCACCGCTGGGAGGACACGCCGACGCCGACGCCGCGCGAGCTCGTCCGCGCCTCCGCTGGTGACCGTCGAGGCGGCGAGCGCATCGTCGTCCGCGGCCGTGGTGGGCGGTGGAGGGGTGGCCATGTCCTCCGAGCTCGTCGACAGCACCTCGTCGAGGACGCCCGCGAGCCGGGTGTCGAGGCGGCGGCGTGCCCCGGGCGGGAGCTCGGTGGCTCCCATCGTGCGCAGCGCCTGGTCCGCTTCCCGCAGCGCTGCCAGACGCTCCCGCAGCGCGTGATCGCCGGCGAGCTCGGCCTCGAGGGCCCGACGCTCGCCAGCCTCCAGCTCCCCATCGAGGTAGCTGGTCAGGCGCTCGGTCTCGTCCAACGGTGCTCCTGGCACCCGGCTCCGCCCGGGTCAGTGGTGTGGTCAGGGGTGGGACGTGTGGTCCGGTGGTGTGGTTGCATCGGATCTCGGGGAGCGGCTGCGCTCGCCCAGCGCCGTGGCCAGCCGCCCCCGGGCCCGTGACACCCTGCTCTTGACGGTGCCGACCGGCAGGCCGATGACCTCCCCGGCTTCGGCGTAGGTGAGGCCCTCGACCGCGACCAGGACCAGCGCCCGGCGCGACAGGGGGTCGAGGGTCTCGAGCGCCGCGGCCACCACCAGCTGTTCGGCGGTGCCGGCGCTGCTGTCCGGCTCCGAGGGCGCCTCGTCGAGCCGTCCTGGGTCGGCCACCGGGGTGGCGGGCCGGCGGGCGTCGTGACGGATGTGGTCCGTGCAGACGTTGCGGGCCACCCGGTACAGCCACGTCGACAGCTTGGCCTCACCCCGGAACCCGGCGGCGCCACGGGCCAGCTTGACGAAGGTATCCTGGGCAGCGTCCTCGGCGTCGCTGCGCGAGCGCAGCACCTCGAAGCAGATGGCGAACACGCGTCGGTGGTAGCGGTCCACCAGGGTGTGGAAGGCGGCCTCGCGGTCCCCGGCGGGGGCGCCGACATCGACGTAGCGGGCGAGGACCTGCTCGTCGCTCAGCGCCTCGAGGGACAGGGCGGTCATCGTGGTCAGGAGGGTCCGAGGAAGCGGACCTCGGCGACCTCGGCGGTGAACTCGTCGGTGGCACCGGCGGACAAGCCGGTGATCCACAGCAGCCAGTACTGCTGAGAGGTGGTGTTGAAGGAGAAGGGCTGCCGGCTGAGGGTGTCGTTCTGGGAGGCCCGGGGTTCCCCCCAGACACCTGGGCTCTCCACCTCGGCGGGCAGCTGGTCGCTGGCGTAGAGCTCGACGGCGAGTCCGCCACGGACGAGTTCCAGGGTGACCCCCCTCACGTCACGCTCCTGCCCGAGGTCGAACACCAGCCCGATGCCCTCCTTCTCGCCGCCGAAATCGGCGTCGTCGTAGGCCTCGGTCGTCCAGGTCGTCTGGGGGTCCCCATCGATCGTGTTGCCGGCCTGGTCCAGGTTGTCTCCACTACCGGGTCTCGAGGGGTCGAACACCAGCACCTCCTCCACCGGGTGGACCACTGCCGTGGTCGTCGGGTCCGGGGGGTCGTCGACCTGGAGGGCGTCGTAGGCGAACACGGCGACGAGCGTGAGCACGATGCCGCCGAGGACGGCGGCCGCCAGCCGGCGGGCGTACTCGCGACGGGTCGTCGGCATCGGGCCGGAGTAGGGCAGCTCGTCGCGCATCGCCGGCAGGACCTGCGGGGCGTCGAGGTCCTCGTGGAGGGTCAGGGCGGCGGTCACCTCGCTGGGCTTGGCGGTCACCAGGAGCGCCAGGGCCGCGGCCATGGCGTCCCCGTCCGGGTACCGGTCGACCCGGTCCCGCTGGGTCGCGCGCACGATCACGTCGTCGAGGGCGCGGGGGACGTCCGCACGGAGCTGGCGCGGCGGCAGGAGCTCGTGGGTCAGGCGCATCGCCGCGGTCGCTGTCGCGGTGTCGCCGCTGAAGGCCGGACGACCGGTGAGGCTCTCGTGGAGCACGACCCCGAGGGCGTAGATGTCGGCCCGAGCGTCGACCTCACCATCCTCGAGTTGCTCCGGGGCGACGTAGGCGGCGGTGCCGACCACGGTCCCGGGGGTGGTGAGCGTCGCCTCGGCGGCGGACAGGGCTTTGGCGATCCCGAAGTCGGTGACCTTCACCGTCCCGTCGACGGCGATGAGGATGTTCGCGGGTTTGACGTCGCGGTGGACCAGCCCGTGCGCGTGGGCCTCACCCAGCGCCGAGGCCACCTGCTCGCCGACGGCGGCGACCGCCACCGGATCGAGCTCCCCATGGGACCGCAGCACCTCACGGAGGCTCGGACCGTCGACGTGCTCCATGACGAGGTAGACGAGATCGTCCTGACGCCCGGTGTCGTAGATCCGAACCGCGTTGGGGTGGGCGAGCTGTGCCGCAGCGCGCGACTCCCGCTCGAATCGCTCCACGACCGTGGGGTCGTTGGCGTGGTGGGGGTGCAGGAGCTTGATGGCCACGGTGCGCGACAGGTTCTCGTCGAAGGCACGCCACACGATGGCAGCGCCGCCCGAGGCGATCGGCTCCTGCAGGGCGTAGCGTCCCGCGAGGTGTGAGCGGTCGGGCCAGGGCCGAACCGGCTCCGGCTCCGCGGCGGGGCCGTCGGCGTCGAAGGACGCCTCGCCGGTCAGCGTGGGCTCGTCCCCCCCCACCCGCCGGTCAGTGGTGTCGTCCACGCTCTAGGACCTGATCTGCACGTGCCGCGAGGCGGTGCGCTGGGTCAGGTCCTCGGTCAGGGCAACCCGGTGAAGGAGCAGCGTCCCGGCGTCACGACCTACCTCGACCGCCATCGTCGTCCCGTCCTCTTCCATGCTGATGAGCTCCACCGAACGTCCGTCCGCGACCGCCTCCGCTGCCGTCTCGGCATCGGCGAGGGATCCGCTCGAACGGTAGGCAACCACAGCGGCCCGTGCGACCTCGCCTGCGGCACTGTCCGCGTCGACGCTGGCGACGACCACCGCGCCGATCTCGAACACCACGACAGCGAGGACCGCGAGCCAGAGCATGAGCCGCAGCAGCCAGCCGGTGACGATGCCACCTGCCTGCCCGTGAGAGGTGCTCATCGGGAACCTCCTCCGCCGACGTCCCCATCCGGGGGCGCACCGTCAGTATCGCGTACCACCTCTAACCTCGGCCGTTCGGGCCGCCGACGTAAGGAACCGACGAGAAGGAGCACCAGGACCAGGATCCCGACCGCGGCCAGGGCCGGACGCGAGATCGCCGTCGACCGCACCGAGAGGGCGTCGCGGGCCAGCTCGCGGTTCTCGGCCGGATCGGTGACCACCACGGTCACGGGGAAGGTCCCGGTGGAGACCGCCTGGGTCGCGAAGTACACCGTCTGGGCGGTGCCCTCGCTCAGCTCGATCAGCTCGGAGCGACGGCCTTCGGGCCACAGCAGCCGACCTTGGGACTCGACGGTGACGACGACCTGCAGCGGGCCACCTCGGGTGCGCTCCAGGGTCACGGGAACCTGTCCCGTATCGGAGGTCAGGGTCACGGGCTGTGCCGCGACCTCGACGACCCCGAAGGTGGCGTCCACGACGCGCCGGACGTCTCGGACCAGCGCTGCCGCCTGGGCCGTACCGTCGCCCCGGAACCACGTCGAGGTGGCCCGCAGGAGGTCGTCGCGCAGCTGCTCGATGGGCCGCCCCTCGAGCCGGGTCGTCTCCGGCGGCGACGCGTCCACCGCGGCGTGGAGGTCGGTCCACACCGCGGACAGCTCCGAGCCCAGCTCGGCACCGAGAGCACCGGAGGCCGGCGGGGCCAGCCCCAGCACGCTGGAACTGCGTTGGGCTTGGGCGGTCACGGTTGCCGGGGACACGAAGCGCAACCACGGGGCCCCTCCGAGGGCGTCCAGGAGCTCGTCGGCCACCGCCCCGGGCGGGTCCCACACCTGGTCCGGCAGCAGCACCAGCCCGCGGGGACCCGACTCCGGCGAGGTGAGGTAGGCCATGGCCGTCTCCGCCAACACGCGTTGGCTGGCGACGATCGCGCCAGCGTCGCTCCCGAGCTGGTCGAGGGCGGCAGCCAGGTAGGGGTCACCGACCAGGCCGGTCAGCATCCTTCCCGAGGGCGCCCGCAGCGGCCGCACCGGCGGTCCGAGCTCGGGGTCGGTCCCGAGGGCGGGCAGGTCGGTCACGAGGCTGGGTAGCAGCAGGGTCTCTCCTGGGACCACGTCCAGCACCGCGCTGTCGATCGGCGCGCCGATGACGTGGGTCGCCCCGTCGACCTCGACCCCGAGCTGCAACTGCAGCCGACGACGGCCGTCGGCAGCGGCGATCGCGGCGAGCTCGCCGTGCACGGCATCGCCCGCGAGCAGGGCGGCGAGGTCCGCGTCCGCGTAGCTCGAGCTGATCGGCGTCAGCGGCGACACGCCAGCGATGTCACGGATCCGTCGCAGCAGCGCGGTCGCGTCGATCGCGCCGGCATCGGTGGGACCGACCAGGCGTGGCTCGAGGTTGCCTGCCTCGGTCCGCACCTGGCTGACGTAGCCGTCCGATCGGTCGCTGAGGTCCTCCAGCAGGTGGGCTGCGGGTGCCAGTACCACGGGGACGTTGGCGGGGGCCCGCTCCACGGCACCCACCAACCGATCGAGCCGAGAGCCCGGTCGGGTCTCACGTTCGACGCCGCCGGGGTAGCTCCCGCCCGGTCCCCGCCAGGGCGGGGTGTCGATCGGCCAGATCAGGGACGCCAGTAGCGGGGTGGTGGGCACGTCGTTGAGCCACACGACCGCGGTCACGACCTCGTCCAGGACCTCAGTGCCCAGCAGCACGGCGATCCGTACCGGATGCACCCCGCCGGTGCCGCCGGCCCAGATGACCTCCTGCCGCGCGAAGCGATCGATCAGACCGATCAGCTCGCCGGGTTGGACGGGACCCTCGTCGGACAGCGGCTGGGTGTGGACGTGCAGCGCGGGCCCGGTCAGGTCGCCCTCCAGTGCAGCCGCCAACAGCCCACGGGTGAGCGTCGGGGGATGGACCTCGACCACCAGCTGCGCTCCGGTCAGCGGTGCGCTGCCGACGTTGTCGACCAGGACCCGCAACTCGAGGTCCTCCGGGTAGCTCAGATCCCGGGCGGGATCGTCGAGATCCGGGATCGTGCCTGGTCCGAGCACGCGGGTCAGGGCGGTGACCGTGACCTCGGCGCGGGGCTGAGGGACCTCGGACTGGGCCAGCCCGGGCGCGGCGAGCATCGTCGCCAGCAGCCAGAGGATCGCCGCGGCGACGACGGCCGCGCGGATGCTCTGGGCGCGACCGTGGCCGCGCGAGCAGCTCACCCTTCGATCGCGGCGGCGGCCTGCCGCGGCGGTTGCGGGCGGGTGGGCGCGGCGGTCCGCGCCTTCTCCACCAGCTTGCGCTCGTTGCGGTGCGCGAGCCGGACCAGCGCCACCTCCAGGGGGACCCACTCCACGTGCTCAGCCTCGTCGTCCCGCGATCCCGGCTCCTGGCCATCCCACCACATGAAGTAGTAGTGGACGAACTTGTGGTAGCGGACCTGATCGGGACGCCACACGAACCAGTACTCGATCGTGCCCAGCAGCTCCTCGATCAGCGCGCCGTAGCCGGTCTCCTCGCGGACCTCACGGAGCGCAGCCGCCTCCTCGGACTCGTCCGCCTCGATCCCGCCCTTGGGCAGCGTCCACTGGGGTTTGCCCGCCGCGTTGCGACGGGCGATCAGCAGCACCCATCGGCGACCGTCGGGCCGGTCGTCACAGACCACACCACCGGCGGAGGTGGCGCGTCGTGTGGGGTACCTGGCCATGTTTCGAGGGTAGCGACCGCCCTCGTCACTGTGAGGTCTACCCTCGCGCGCCGGAGCGCGCCGGAGCGCGCAGGAGCGCGCAGGAGCGCGTCGGTGCGACCCGGTCGGTCGGGCCGTCAGGCTGCGGCGAAGCGGCGCGCGCGACCGGATCGGAGGCGTCGGCATGCGTGCGGTGGTTCAACGGGTCACCTCGGCATCGGTGCGGACGCTGCTGCCGGACGCTGAGCCGGTCGAGACGGGAAGGATCGGCCCGGGTCTGGTCGCGCTGGTCGGGGTGACCCACGACGACGGCCCTGCCGAGGCCGAGAAGCTGGCCAGCAAGCTGCTGCACCTGCGCATCTTCTCCGACGAGGCCGGCGCGATGAACCTAAGTTGTGCCGACACCGGCGGTGCCCTCCTCGTGGTGAGCCAGTTCACTCTCTACGGCGACACCCGCAAGGGGCGCCGGCCCTCCTTCGTGGCTGCTGCCGGGCCTGAAGCCGCCGAGCCCCTCATCGAGCACCTGGCCGAGACCCTGCGCTCCCTGGGCGCGACCGTGGCAACCGGACGGTTCCGCACGCACATGCAGGTGAGCCTGATCAACGACGGCCCGATCACCCTCGAGCTCGAGGTCTGACCCCCCATCCTCAAGTCGCGAGCTGGCGTGGTCGATGACGCAGACGAGGCGACGGTGCCCCCGATGCCGTCCGACACAGGAGCCCGAGCTTCGTGGCGAACGTGAACGAGTACCTACAGGTCCTGGTGGAGTCCGGCGGGTCCGACCTGCACCTCAAGGCGGGGGGTCCGGCCTACGTCCGCATCGACGGCGATCTGAAGCCGGTCACGACCCTGCCCCCGCTCTCCGAGGGTGACACCGCACAACTCGCCCAGTCCATGATGGACGCCCGGTTGAGGGAGTCCTTCGAGAGGGAGAGCGAGGTGGACTTCGCCTTCTCGATCGCTGGGGTGGGGCGGTTCCGGGTCAACGCCTTCCTGCAGCGGGGCTCCGTGGGGATCGTGTGCCGGCGCGTGCTGCCGGGGACCCAGTCCTTCGAGTCGCTCGGGCTGCCGGCCTCGGTACGCAAGCTGGCCGAGGAGCACCGTGGCCTGGTGCTGGTCACCGGTCCGACGGGTTCCGGGAAGACCACCACCACCGCGGCCATGATCAGCCACGTCAACGCGACCCGGCGGTGCCACATCGTCACCCTCGAGGATCCGATCGAGGTCCTCCACCGGGACGACCACGCGATCATCGACCAGCGTGAGGTCGGTGTGGACACCAAGGACTTCGCCAGCGGGCTCAAAGCGGTGTCGCGGCAGGACCCGGATGTGATCTTCATCGGTGAGATGCGTGACCTCGAGACCGTCGAGGCGGCGTTGCAGGCCGCGGAGACCGGCCACCTCGTCATCTCGACGCTGCATACCACCGATGCGCGCGAGACCATCAACCGCGTGGTCGACATGTACCCCAAGGAGAGCCAGGCACAGGCGCGCAGCAGCCTGGCCAACTCACTGAAGGGCATCGTCTGTCAGCGTCTGGCACCCCGGGCGACGGGGCACGGTCGGGTCGCGGTCGTCGAGGTCCTGGTGATGACCACGAGGACCTACGAGTTCATCGTGGATCCCGCTCAGCTACCCATGGTCTCCGAGGCGATCGCCGAGGGCAGCTACTACGGCATGCAGACCTTCGATCAGCACCTGCTGGCGCTGTACCAGTCGGGTGAGGTGACCCTGCGGGACGCTCTGGCGACCGCGACCAACCCCCACGACTTCCGGGTCTCCCTGCGGGGCGCGGGCCTGGTGGCCTCCTGACGCCTGGCGATCTTCCGCGGGCGCCACGGGGGCTGCGGGGGGCTGCGGGCGCCACGGGGGGGCTGGCGGGGTGCCTACCCGGTCATCGGTGGCCGGAGAACCGCCCCACACTGTCCAGGTGGTGATCGTGGGGCGGTCAGCCGGTCGTCGCTGGCTGGCTGATCACCCCGACGCCGTCGCGCTCACCGTCAGCTCCGGGCTGCCCGTCCTCCCGCTCCGGCACGACCGGGATCGGTGAGGCCGCGTGCTCGGTGAGCCGGGTGTGGAGTCGCGCGGCATCGTCGCGTCCGGCGTCGAGCACCGTCACCAGCGCCCCGGGACCCGCGACGTGGGCGACCAGTGTGGTCAACCCCAGACGCCGCTGGAAGAAGGACCGGCGGCTCGTCAGGGCCTGCACCTTGACCACCGGCGAGATGTCGGTGCTGATCGACAGCGCACCGCTGCGCGCCGCGACGACCAGCGGGGTGGCGCCGTGCGCCAGCTGGCGGTACTCGATCACCGCCAACACGGCGTTGATGGGGAGCAGCAGGAACGTGTAGGGCTGGGCGGTGGCCACCAGGTCGGTGTCGAGGAAGGCGATCACCTCGGGCAGCAGGTGCGCCGCAGCGATCAGGAGGACGGCGGGCCGCAGCCAGCGGAAGAAGGCACGTCGCAGGGCGGCCGGGGGGTGGGCGTGCAGGTCGGGCACCCCGTCGACGTTGGGCAGCAGGCAGCCGAGCAGCCGGTCGACCTCGTCGTTGGGCAGCAGGGGCACGGTCACCCGACCCTCGCCCCCGGTCGAGCCGCCGGCCGAGCGGATCCGGACCGTGGCGTAGCCGAGGACCCGCCGGGCCCAGTTCCGCTTGATCTCCACCTTCTGGATGCGTCGCAGAGGCACGACGGAGTCCCGGGTGGAGAGCAGACCGCGGGAGACGTGGAGGTCCTCGTCCACCTGTCGGATGTGGAAGTTGCCGTCCCGCAGGACCCCGACGACCACCGCCGCAGCCACGGACAGCACCAGCCCGAGTGCCACGCCGACGGCGATCAACCGCCAGTCGGGGCCCACCAAGGTGGGTGTCTCACCTGCGAGCCCGAGCTCGACCATCTGCTCGATGGCCTCGTCGACGAAGGGACCGATCTGGTTGCCGATGAACTGCAGTGCACCACCGATCACGGCCGGGAGCACCAGCAGTCGGGCGCCGGTGACCGACGCGAGGATCACGTGCCGCATCGGGACCCGCAGCACCTCCTGCTCCGCAGCTGCTGTCGGGTCGTCGTCCGATGGAGCTGCGCCGGGGGCCCGTCCGGTCAGTCGCGCCTGGCTGACCCGCACCGCTGACCGCAGGGCGACGGCGTCGGCCTCGGGTAGCACGCGGAGGTCGACCTCGGGTTCGCTGGCGCTACCGGCGGTCTCCACCCGGATGGCCGCCAGCCCGAACACCCGTTGGATCGCCCCGCGCTGGATCTCGACCTGCTGGATGCGGCTGACGTCGAGGCTGCGGTGGTTGCGGCTCAGCACGCCGTGATCGACGCGCAGCACCTCGCCGTCGAAGGAGAAGGTCCGCATCCGCCAGTCGAAGAAGCGCACCACCCCGCCGACGAGGGCGACGCTGAACAGCACGAACAGGGTGAACCACCGCGGCGCTGCCAGCGTGGCCACGAAGGGGAAGATCAGCGCCTGGACCGCCTGCGCCAGGGGGACGCCGAGCACGACGGACGCCGGGTGGAGCCGGCGGGGCTCGCGGAAGTCGCGCGGGGAGCCGGCCGTCCCGGCGCTCGGGGTGCCGGTCTCGGTCGGCACTCCCGGCTCCGGCGGGTAGGGCGATGGCGGAGGTGGCAACGATGGCCGAGGTGGCAACGATGGCCGAGGTGGCGACGATGGCGGCGGTGGGAGCGGCGGTGGAGGGTGCGCGCCGGGCTCAGACGGCATCGCGTAGGTCCCCGGGGTGCTCCGCCACCGCGGTGGCGGCTCTGGCCAGCAGTTCTGCGCGGACGCGGGGAGCGTCCTCGGCGGCGATGCCGGGCAGGGTGGCAGAGCCCGACGCGGAGGCGCTGGTGACCTGGAGACTGGCGAGCTCGAGGAGGCGGTCCACCGGTCCGGCCGTGATGTCGATCTGCTGGATGCGGAAGTAGGGGACGGTCTCCTGGGTCCGGACCAGCACGCCGTATCGCAGCTCGATCGCGAGCTCGGTCAGCTGCCAACGCCAGCGGCGGTAGCGCATCGGTGGGTAGAACACGACGGAGAACACCACCAGTGCGGCAAGGACGGCGAGCACCAACCATCCCCAGCCGTCGCCCAGCACGAAGCCGAGCATCAGGGCGACCACCGCGGGCAGGATCCAGCCCAGTGCGGCCGAGAGTCGCCAGGAGGTCACCACCGCTGGTGCCAGCTCGCGCTCCCGGTCGTCCAGACCCGGGCGGGGGATCTCGTCGCCGGCGTGGATCGTCACCGGACCCCCCCCGCCCCACCCCGCGGGGCTCGCACCCGTCCCCGGGGACGCTGCGGTCCACGGCATCGGCCGCTGCGGAGCCCGGGGCGGCGGTGGGGGGCCGGCCGCCGCCAGCCCACGGCCAGGCGGCGGTGGGGTCGGCGGTCGTGGCGGCGAGCCCGGGTTGGTGTCGCTCACGGTGACCTCGAGGGTCCTGGTGGTGGCGTGGGGTGGGGCCGACCATGGCACCATACGGGGCTGCACGGTGCACGTTTCCGGGCCGTCCGTGCGGCCCCGCAGCGGTCGGGTCCTGCCCGCGGGCCCTACAGTTGTGGGCCTGTGCGCCACCGCCCTGCTCCGGCGCGACCACACCTGACCACACCCGACCACACCGCAGGAGCGAGCGCCTCCGTGACCGATGCACGACTGACCGAGGACCAGGCCGTCCAGCTCGGACGGCTGGTCGACGTCTACCCCGAAGCCCGCGAGCTCGGGGCGGCCTTCGACGTGGCCGGTCACGAGCTCCACCTCGTCGGCGGGACGGTGCGCGACACGCTGCTGGCCGCAGGTGACGAGGACGTGCTC
Source organism: Nitriliruptoraceae bacterium (assembly GCA_003561535.1). Classification (GTDB taxonomy): domain Bacteria; phylum Actinomycetota; class Nitriliruptoria; order Nitriliruptorales; family Nitriliruptoraceae; genus T1Sed10-7. The sequence continues at coordinate 9,089 of PWWI01000278.1, read as the reverse complement.
GAGCAGGTCGATCTGGACTTCGCCACCTCCGCACGACCCGAGGACACCGAGCGGATCGTGCAGCCCTGGGCCACCGCCCTGTGGCTGACCGGCGCCGCCTTCGGGACCGTGTCCTGCCAGCGCGAGCAGCCGGGGCGTCCGACCCGCCGCGTGGAGATCACCACGTTCCGGGCCGACCAGTACCAGCCGGGCTCCCGTCACCCCGAGGTGACCTACGGGGACACGATCGAGGGTGACCTCGCACGCCGGGACCTCACCGTCAACGCGATGGCGGTCCAGGTCCCGGAGTTCCGCTTCATCGATCCCCATGGTGGGCTCGCCGATCTGCGCCGCGGGCTGCTCAGGACCCCGATCGACCCCCACACCTCCTTCACCGACGACCCGCTGCGCATGGTCCGCCTGGCCCGGTTCGCCGCGGTCCTGGACGTCGAGGTGGAGCCGGCCGCCGCTGAGGCGGCCACGGAGCTCGCGCACCTGCTCACCGAGATCTCGGCCGAGCGCGTCCGTGACGAGCTGGTCCGGTTGATCGGTGGTAGGAACCCGCGTCGCGGGCTCGAGCTGCTGCTGGCGACCGGGCTCGCCGAGCACGTCCTGCCCGAGCTCGTCGAGCTCAGTGCCTGTAGCGATCCCGACCACCGGCACAAGGACGTCTGGGCCCACACCCTGGCCGTCATCGAGAATGTGATCGAGCTGGAGACCGACGGTCCCGATGTGGTGCTGCGACTCGCGGCCCTGCTCCACGACATCGGCAAGCCCGACACGCGCGAGATCCACCGTGACGGCACGGTGACCTTCCACCACCACGACGTGGTCGGGGCACGGCAGACGCGCCACCGGCTGCGCGCCCTGCGCTTCGACAAGGACACGATCCGCGACGTCAGCGAGCTGGTGCGCATGCACCTGCGGTTCCACACCTACAAGCAGGGGTGGACCGACGCCGCCGTCCGCCGTTACGTGCGCGATGCGGGTCACCTCTACGACCGGTTGAACACCCTGACCCGCGCGGACGTCACCACCGGCAACGCCCGGCGGGCCCGGGCGATCCAGCGGCGGGTGGATGAGCTGGAGGCGCGCGTCGCCGAGCTCCGCGAGCAGGAGGAGCTGGAGGCGCTGCGCCCGGCGGTGGACGGCAACACGATCATGCGCCACCTCGGTGTCCGGCCGGGTCCGGTCGTCGGTGAGGCGTGGCAGTACCTGCTGGAGCTACGGATGGAGCGAGGCCCTCTCAGCGAGGAGGAGGCGCTGGAGGCCCTGGACGCCTGGTGGGCGACGCACCCCGAGGGCGGTGGGGCGGCCGGTGACGCCGACCGCGACGGGTGACGCCGCCCCCGCCCTCCTGGCGCGATCACCGTGACCTGCCGACGTCGGCTCCACCGGTGCCCGCTCCCGGCGCGCCCGCCTTCTACCTCGACATCGGCGAGTTCCAAGGGGCCGACTACGCCCGCAACGCCTTCACCGCCGGCACCGCCGAGGAGGCGGGCACCCTGTCGGAGCTGCTCGGGCTCGCGGTGGGGCACCGGGTCCTGGACGTCGGCTGTGGGGACGGTCGGCACCTGCGCTGGCTGGCGGGCCGGGGTGTTCGCGGCACGGGTGTGGACGTGTCCCCGGCGCTGATCGACGCCGGCCGGGCCGCCGCCACCCGGGCGGGGCTCCGCCCGCTGGTCGAGCTCGAGGTGGCCGACGCCCGCGAGCTGGTGGCCTGGCTCGGCGAGCGGGCCGGCACCTTCGACGTGGCGTGGTCGTTGTGCCAGGGCGCGCTCGGCACCTCCCCCGTCTCCGACCCCGGGGTGGTGGCCGGGCTGGCCGCGGCGGTCCGGCCGGGCGGTGCGGTCGCCTTCACCTGCTTCCACGCGCTGTTCGCCGCCCGTCACCTCGCTCCCGGGGACGCCTTCGACACGGTCGGTCTCGTCCACCACCAGCGGACCGAGGTCCGTGGCCCCGACCACGCCCGGCGCACCACGGACCTGTGGACCGCGGCCTACACCGCCCGCGAGGCCGCGGCGCTGGCCAGCCGGGCCGGTCTCGAGCAGGTGTCGGTCCGCGGGGTGGAACCCGGTGCCTACGGCCGACGCTCCGACGGCGAGGTGGCGCTGGACGACCCGGAGGTGCTGGTGTTGGCCCGTCGTCCGGCTCCGCGCTGACCGGTGGGCTCCTCCGTCTCCGGTTGGGCCGCGGGTGACGACGACGCCGTCGCCGGAAGCGTCCTTGGGGGCGTGTCCTGGGCGGGCGGCTCGGCGACGACCACCCGGCGCAGAGGGCTACGCACGTCGGGCCACCGCACGACCACGAGCCGGCGGACCGCGGCGAGCGGGAGCCAGCCCCACGTCCGGCTGTCGGTCGAGCGGTGGGGGTCGTCACCGACGGCCCAGATCCGTCCGTCGGCGAGGTGTCCGACCCGCTTGATGACGAGGTGGTCGCGGTCGTCCGGAGCTCGCAACACGACGACCTGTCCGGGCCGGAGCCACCGACCGACGGCCGGGACGGTGAGGACCACCTCACCCGGCAGCAGCGTCGGCGCCATCGACGGCCCGGCGACCACGATCCGCGACCGGTCCGCGGCCAGGGCACCGAGGTAGCCGCCGACCAGCACCGACAGCAGGGTCGTCGCCCGTGCTCGCGCCTGCGTGCGTCCCATCACCGCGGCTGCCTCCTCCGACGGCGCTCTCGCCGTCGCGGTCCATCCGGCGGCGGCCGACCCGGCGCGCCGCCGGCAGCGAACCCCGCTCGTACGCCGGATGGCGGTCCACCCGGCCGTGGTCCGACCCCCCGACGACCGAACGTAGCGGGCACCCACCTCCGGACGGGTGCGCCAGGGGCGAGGTGCCCTAGGCTGTGTGGCACACGTCCCGCTCGACCCCAAGGAGCACCTGATGCGACTGACCTCACTGCTGCACGCGCTGCGCCCGGTGCGCGGCGCACGTGTCGCCGACGCCCACTGCGACCTGATGTGTGGGGTATACTACCCGGAGCAGGCGCGGATCGAGGCGGAGTCCGTGCTCATGTCGGCGAAGAAGTACCACGACTCCGACGACGAGGTGTTCCGTCAGCGCGCGATCACCATCAAGGAGGAGCGCGCCGAACTCGTCAAGCACCACCTGTCGGTGCTGTGGACCGACTACTTCAAGCCGCCGCACCTCGAGGAGTACCCCGAGCTGCACGAGATGTTCTGGCACGCCATCAAGGCGGCGGGCGAGGCGAAGAAGACCATGGACGTCGCCGTCGCCGAGGACCTGATCGCCAAGATCGACGCGATCTCGGAGATCTTCTACAAGACCAAGGGCGGCAAGCCCGAGTGGCTCACCAGCTGAGCGTCGCGAGCTGCGGCCCCGCACCGGTCGCGCTCGGCGACGATGTCGTGCCCCCGCTTCGGCGGGGGCACGACATCATCCAGGGGCGACAGGCTCCCGACGGTCACCCGTCAGCCCGAGGTGGGCGGCGTGGAACGCCAGCACGTCGGCCCGCTCCTCGAGCAGCTTGGTCACCGGCTTGCCGGCGCCGTGCCCTGCGGAGCGGTCGATCCGCAGGAGCACCGGTGCGTGACCACCCTGGGCGTGCTGCAGGGCGGCCGCGAACTTGAAGGAGTGCGCCGGGACCACCCGGTCGTCGGTGTCCCCGGTGGTGATCAGGGTCGGCGGGTAGGCGCGCCCGACCTCCAGGCGGTGGTAGGGGGAGTAGCGCAGCAGGACGGCCAGGTCCTCGGGATCGTCGGGTGAGCCGTAGTCCGAGGTCCAGGCCCACCCGATCGTGAAGCGGTGGAAGCGGACCAGGTCCAGCACGCCCACCTCAGGCACGGCGCTGCCGAAGGCTCCCGGATCCCGGGTCAGGCAGGCGCCGGCCAGCAGCCCCCCGTTGGAGCGGCCCTCGATCCCCAGCTGCTCGGGGCGGGTCCACACCGCGGAGGCATCGCCGACGGGACCGAGCTGGCTGGCGCGGACCTCGTCTCGACGACGACCGGTCAGCCAGGCGGCGCAGGCCAGGGCGTCGTCGAAGACGTGCTCCTTGCGCTCGCGGCGGCCGTCGTCGCGCCAGGCGACGCCGTACTCGCCACCGCCCCGTAGGCAGGCCACCGCCAGCACCCCGCCCGCGTCCACCCAGGCCCGCCAGCCCGGCCGGTGCATCGGTGTGACGGGGATGTCGAACCCGCCGTAGCCCCACAGCACCGTGGGTCGTCGACCGTCGGGGGTCACGTCGGCGCGGTGCAGCACGAACAGCGGCACGGCGACGTCGTCGTGCTCGATCGCGACCTGCTCCACCACCACCTCGACGTCCGGCCCGTCGCCGGGCAGGTCGTCGTCGGCGCGCCACACCTCCACCACCGTCAGGTCGTCGAGGTGGCAGGCCAGCAACCGATCGGGGGCGGTGAAGGAGCCGATGGCGAGGTGCAGCGTGGTGTCGTGGCGCCCGCCTGAGCTGCCGTTGACGGTGACCGGCCAGGGCAGGGGCACCGCTCCCAGCCGCGTGCCGTCCTCCGGGGCGACCACGTGCAGCCGCGAGGTCGCGTGGTGCAGCCGGTGGCAGACCAGCCAGCCAGGTGTCCCGGGGGTGGCGGCGCCGACCAGTCGGGCGTCGAGGAGGCGCTCGGTGCCCTCGGCGACCACCTCACGCGGCGCACCGCCGGTCAGTGGGACGCCGATGATGCGGCCGAGCGGCGCGTCGAGGTCGGAGACGACCAGCAGCTCCTCGCCCAGCACGCCGATCGGGTGGTGCTGGGCTCGGCCCTCCGTCAACAACGTCGTGGGGGCATCGATCCCGCCGTCGGGCGTGATGGGCGCGACCAGGACGCCCGTCTCCGGATCGGTACCGCGGGTGACCACCACCACCAACCACCGCCCGTCGTGGCTGACCTCGGGGTGGAACCCCCACTCGGGCTGGTCGGGCCGGGCGAGGACGACCTCGTCCGTGGCCGTCGGCGTCCCGATGCGGTGGAGTTGCAGGCGCTGGTCACGGTTGGTGGCAGCGTGCTCGTCGCCCGGCGCCGGAGGGTCGTGGGCGGTGTAGACGAACCCGCTCGCATCGGGGAGCCAGGCGGCGTTGGCGAACTTCGACCACGGCACCTCGTCCGCCAGGGTCCGGGCGTCGGCCACCTCGACGACCTGCCAGGTGGTCCAGTCCGAGCCCGCTTCGGCCCGGCCGACGGCCACGCGGGCACCGTCGTCGCTCACCGCCAGCCCGGAGAGGGAGGCGGTGCCGTCGCTCGACCAGGTGTTGGGATCGACCAGGACCCGCCAGTGGTCCTCCTCGGGCAGCGGCCCGGCGGCCACGCCGCCGCCCCCCTCGTCCTGGCGATCCCGCTGGTCGGCCGGTGGCGCACCGGCAGCTGCCCACAGCACGTCCTGGTCCTGCAGGCCGTCGTTGCGGAGCTGGAACCACCACCGGCCCCGCCGCCAGGGGGTCGAGCGACGGGGGTGGTTCCACAGCTGCTGCAGGCGTTCGGTGAAGGCGTCGCGGGTGGGCAGCGATGCCAGCTCGGCTCGCGCCACCGTGTCCTGGGCGTCGATGAAGGCGGCCACCCGCTCGTCGTGGGCCGGGGCTTCCAGCCACCGGTAGGGGTCGGCGACCTCGTGACCGTGCAGGAGCTCCACCAGCTCCTCTCGTTCGGTCTCCGGTGGACGGTGGCTGGCGTCGCGCATGCTCGGTTCCGGTGGTCGTGGGCGGGGGTGCGGGCCGGGTGACCGTACTCACCAGCCCCCTCCCGATGCCCACGCGGTGCGGTGCGGGGGCTGCGTTCCACGACGGGGGTCCGTAGCCTGTGCAGGTCCCCGTGGTGGGGACGGCGAACCGATCGCCCGGTCCCGGAGGCACCGTCGCCATGCGCGAACGTCGGATGGACTACCGCCTGCAGCGCCGTGCGCTGCTGCGGGAGGTCACCGAGGGCAGCCGCGGGCTCGGCGACGTGCGCGACGCCCACCCCGACCTGGTCCGGGCCGGTGTGCACATCGGCAGCCAGGCCGGCGAGTCCTGCCCGCTGTGCCACCGTCCCGACCTCAGGCACGTCATGTACGTCTTCGAGGGGAAGGGTCCCCGGACCAGTTCCGGTCGGGCGGTGCCGAGGGAGGCGCTCGCGCAGTACGCGCAGCGGCACGGTGACCTGACCGTCTACGTCGTCGAGGTCTGCACCGCCTGCCACTGGCACCACCTGTTGGAGTCCTACCGGCAGCTCGCCCGGGGGACCGCGGTCGGCTGACACGGTCAGCGCGGCAGGAACAGCCCCAGCACGATCAACCCGATCCCCACGAGCACCAGGGCCGGCAGCTCGACGACCTGCCACCCGCTGACGGCCAGGATCGCGCCACCGGCGATCATGGCGGGCCCCAGGGTGCGGCTGCCGTCGGTGTCGTCCTCGCTCGGACCGTCGACGACCAGCTTGCCGTCGCGGTCGATGTAGCCGCCGAGCGGGGCGTCGAACCAGCCTGCGGCGTGTCCCCCGGTCGCGAGGACCCCGGGGGCCTCGTCGGGGTCGAGGGACTCCAGCAGTTCGTCCCAGCGCAGCACCAGCTCGGCGCGGACCTCATCACGCCACGTCCCGGCGACCGCCAGCTCGGTGTGGTCGTCGTGGGTGGTGACCTCGGTGTCGATGCCGCGTCCCTCGAGCAGGGCCAGCACCGCCGTGGCCATCGTCGGGTGGAAGCGCCCGAGGTGCTGCGGGGTCAGGGCCTCGGGATCGGGGCGGGCCGGGGCGGGCGTGGGGGGAGCGCCGTCCTCCGTCTCCAGCTGGTCGGCGGGGACCAGCTCCAGCCGGCAGGAGGCGCACCTGGTCACGCCGGGCTCGTAGTCGTCGAAGCAGCGGGGACAACGCATGGTCAGCAGGCTACGCGCTCCCACGGCACGGGGACGTAGGGTGGGCCCCGGCACCGATCGGAGCGCGCCGTGACCGACCGTCTGTACTCCACCGACCAGTACGCCCGGGCCGTCGATGCGACCGTCGTGGACATCGATCCCGACGACGGCCGGGTCCTGCTCGACCGGACCGTGTTCTACCCCGGCGGGGGTGGCCAGCCCCACGACATCGGCGAGGTGGTCCTCGGAGAGGACCGTCTCGCCGTGACCCGGGTCGCCGCCGACGGGCGGGGCGTGTGGCACTGGCTCGACGGTGGGCTCCCCGGGACCGGCACGCCCCTGCGCGCCGAGGTGGACTGGGAGCGGCGGTACCGCCTGATGCGGACCCACACCGCGATGCACGCGCTCTGCGGTGTGGTGTGGGAGCGGTTCGCCAGCCCGGTCACCGGTGGCAACATGGAGCCGGGGATCGGGCGGCTGGACTTCGAGCTCCCCGACTGGGACCCGGAGGACAAGGAGCCGCTGGAGACCGAGCTCAACGCCCAGTTGGCGGCGGCGCGGCCCGTGGAGATCGCCTTCCTGCCCCGGGAGGTGGCCGATCAGGACCCGTCGCTGATCCGCACGAAGATCTCGCTGCTGCCGGCGTCGCTGACCGAGGTGCGTGTCGTCGACATCGTCGGGCTGGACCGCCAGGCCGACGGCGGCACCCACGTGGCCTCGACGCTCGAGGTCGGCCAGGTACGCATCGCCAAGGTCGAGTCCAAGGGCAGGGGCTTCCGGAGGATCCGCCTGGCACTGGAGGACGACCGCTGACCCGCCCCCGGTCGGGGTCGCCGCCCGTCAGTCGGCGAGCCGGCGGAGCACGATGACGTCGCCGCCGTAACCCGACGGTCGGCGCTCCTCGACCCAGCTGACTCCGCTCTCGTCACACCGGTGGACCTTGCGCCCCATGCCGTCGGTGCGCTCGACCTCCAGGTGGTAGCGCAGGTACTCGCGGGCCACCTCGCCGCTCATCACGTTGAGCAGGGCACAGCGGCACCTCGTGCGGTCGGACTCGGACATCACACCCCACCCACGTTGGCGACCCCTCGAACGTACCCCTCCCGCCGGTCCGACCCGCGTGGGAGCAGCGACCGGCCGGTGGTGGGGGCTCCCAGGACGACGCGGAGAGCGCTACCGTGCGCGCAACGTTCCCCGTGAACAGTGGAGAGCCACGTGGACGACCACGGCACGTCCCAGACCGACCCCGCCCGCTGGTACCACCTCGAGGGTGCGGAACAGCGCGGGCCGCTGCCCCTGGCCGACATCCGTGCCCGGGTGCTCGACGGCACCGTCGGTCCCGACACCTACGTGTGGGCGGACGGCATGCCCGAATGGATGCCCGCACGGCAGGTCCCGGCGGTGACCCCTCCGGCGGAGACCCGCGCAAGCCTGCCTGCCTGGGGCTGACCGCAGCGTCGAGGTAGCGTCCACCCCATGACCACCTCGTCGCCCGCACCCCACCACCCCGCGCCCGTGACCACCGGCGCGCTCGGCGTGTTGCGCGCCCGCGGGTTCGTCCAGGACGTGACGGACGAGGCGGGCCTCGCCGCCGTACTGGACGCGGGGCCGGTCACCTACTACGTCGGCTTCGACCCGACCGCGCCGTCCCTGCACGCCGGCAACCTCGTCGGGATGATGGCCATGGCCTGGCTCCAGCGTCACGGTCACCGGCCGATCGCCCTGGCCGGCGGGGCCACGGGGCGGATCGGCGATCCGTCCGGTCGGGACACCGAGCGCGAGGTGTACGACGACGCGACGATCGATCGTCACCTCGCCGGGATCAGGCGCCAGCTGGGGCTGGTCATGGACCTGTCAGCCGATCCCGAGGGCTCGACGGCGGGCCCCGGTGGCCTGCTGGTCGACAACCACGACTGGACCGCACCGGTCGGGGTGCTCGACTTCCTGCGGGAGGGGGGGGTCCACGCCTCGGTGAACCAGATGATCGCGCGGGACTCGGTGCGCCGCCGCCTCGAGGAGCGCGAGCAGGGCCTCACCTACGCCGAGTTCAGCTACCAGCTGTTGCAGGCCTTCGATTTCGCGCACCTGTACGAGCGCCACGGCTGCGTGCTGCAGGGTGGCGGCTCGGACCAGTGGGGCAACATCGTCGCCGGGATCGACCTGATCCGTCGGCGAGGTGGCGGCCAGACCTACGGCCTGGTGTGGCCCCTGCTCACCACCGCCGACGGGTCCAAGTTCGGCAAGTCCGCGGGCAACGCGATCTGGCTGGACGCGGAGCTGACGAGCCCCTACGCCTACTACCAGTACTGGGT
>PWWI01000020.1 GCA_003561535.1 Nitriliruptoraceae bacterium | reverse complement strand
TAACTTTTCAAATAAAGGGTCGTCTGCCGCCGCTACGCCAATTAGGGGCTGATCAAATATCTTTACGAGGCCCAATTTTTCAACCCCGTTCAGGGGGCTTTTACCCACAAAATCATTGATGGCATTAATCAAATCCGCATATTCCATTTCCTGTTCCTCCCTTTCCCCTAATCCATCTATTTAATTAAAGAGGGCTAGCAGTTATTTAAAGAGACTTACCAGGTTCCTGCTATTTGTGCCCAGTCGGGACCCGGCCCCCTGACTCAAAATAACTTCTCTCTACACTGCTTCAATCCCTGCCCTATCCCCCATAAATGTTGTCACGGGGACGGGGTTGTTGACAACCTTTACAGCTTCGCTTTCATAGATAAGTAAAACAGTTTTCACGGCTCATTAAGCAAGCTGTCCCCGCAACAAATTAATATGTCAGGGGACGGGGTTGTTGACAACCTTTTTCAAGTCACCACCGATTATTTCTCTATTTAATCATCCAGGCTAGAACCACCGCTTTTGTGTGTTCTAATTACCGGCTGGCCTTATTCGCCGGGCAGTGCGCTCCCAGTATATTCATTAATAACAACCTTAATAATAACCTTTTAAACCTGCGCAGTCGTAGCATCCAGATCAACCTGGCCGGGACGCCTTCTTCCGGCAAACAAAATACGGACCAACCAGTGAACCGATCGGCAACCGCCTCAATACTGCTTCTTTCCAGCAGCCATGAACATTTCCTCTTTAATTTTTTGCCATCATGGGAAGTAATTGGGAGGGAAGAGGACCTCCACAAGGGAGGCCCCCTGGTGTATTCAGAAAACTTCTTACAGTTTATTATGCATTGGGAAGAGCGATTTCCCGATCTTTATCCGTTTTACGAAGTTTGTAGCGCTGTAATTTACCAGTTGCACTCTTGGGTATTTCAGGCACAATTTCTATCCAACGCGGATATTTATATTTTGCTAAATTGTCCAGGGCCCATTTTTTTAGCTCCTCAGTTAGGCCTTCCGAATATGTATGCTCTTCAGTGGGAACGACAAAAGCTTTGGGCTTAATAAGGCCCTGCTCATCAGGATGCCCCACCACCGCGCATTCGAGCACAGCCGGGTGCTGAAGCAAACAGCTCTCAACTTCAAGCGGCGATACCCAGATTCCGCCGACCTTAATCATGTCATCGCTTCTTCCAGCGCACCAGTAATAACCGCCTTCATCTATATAATATTTGTCTCCCGTATCCAGCCACTCACCTTTCATTGTGGAACGGGTTTTCTCTGTATTGCGCCAGTAATACTGAGCAGCGCTGTGTCCTTTAACGAGCAGCGTGCCAATTTCCCCATTGGAGACCTCTAATCCCAGATCGTCGACAATCTTTAACTCATAACCCGGGACCGGTTTTCCTGATGAACCCGGTTTAATATCACCAGGCTGGTTGGCGACAAATATATGCAGCATTTCTGTTGAACCGATACCGTCTAAAATAGAAACTCCAAAGCGTTCTTTCCAGCGGTGGTATAAATCCTCAGGCAGGGCTTCTCCTGCTGAGACGCATATCCTCACTGAGGAAAGTTCATGATTGCCATTGGGGTCCGGGCTGACTCCATTTTCTCTATCCTGACGTTCTTTGTAATCGAGCATTTGCCCGTACAGGGTCGGCACACCAAAAAAGATGGTGGGACGGAAACGCTTTAGGAGATTGAAGATACTTTCAGGCGTGGGGCGATTGGGATTTAAAACTGTCGCTGCTCCCACCGACATGGGGAAAAACATTCCATTGCCGATACCATAGGCAAAAAACAGCCTTGCAGCCGACAAACAGACATCATTTTCTGTAAGCCCCAAGACCTTCTGAGCAAACCTTTCTGACACCACCACCGGACTGTATTGACTGTGCACGGTCCCTTTCGGGGATCCTGTTGAACCTGAGCTGTAAAGCCAGAACCCCACGTCATCTTTTATGGTTGCTTCCGTATTAAGAATTGGCGAAGCGTTATTGAACCTGTGCCTAAAAGGAACCTGGGCTTCATCTTCCGAGAATACGATCATATCGCGGAGATAAGGAAGATCCCCTTTAATATTATTTATAAACGGCACCAATTCTTCAGAAATAGCCAGAGCCTTGGCCCTGCTGTCGTTAAGCAGGTACTCGTAATCATCGGCAGTAAGCATTGTATTGACCGGGATGGGGATAGCGCCGATCTTCATTGCTCCCCAAAATACAGCAAAAAATTGAGGCTCATCGAGCATCATCATAAAGATCCGGTCATCGATACCCAGGCCCATAGTTTTAAAGGCATTGCCCATTTTATTGGCCATTTCATTGATATCGTCGTAAGTGTAACTGCGCTTTTCAGTATGGATAGCAGTTTTGCCACCCCGTTCCCGCCCAATGTTGCGTTCGATGAAATATTCAGCTGCATTAAAATGATTATTATTGTTACTGTTTATCACTTAAATCACTTCTGATTAATTAATTTTTTCCACCAGCATGCTCTAAACTAGTGCTGATGGATTTACCGGGAGTTTCCCGGTTTAACATCCCGCTGATTTCCTGTTTTTCCCATTGCCAACAGTTTCATGCCGCCAGTTATGAACATTAACTTCTAAGAAAAATCTCTGGACCTCAATAAAAGCTTTACTTTTCCAAAAATACTTTTTCTATGGCATGATATTCCTACGTATTTATTGATAGATTAATTGCTTGTTGATTAATTGTTATCATATTTCATGGACTATACAGTTTTGTTCACTGGTGTGGTGAAATTATTTCACCTCCCGATTGGCATAAAATATACTTCAAGGCTTTATTATTTCAATTTATTCATTAATATATAGCAAAATAGATGCCAAATGCGTGCCCTCGCCCTGAGAGCATGGCAATGCAGGGTGCTATGAATCCTAAAAGGGAAATTTGCTCCTGGAAATCGTTAAATTAATTGCATTTTTGCTCTGGTTTTTTTATGTAATTGCAAAATTGAAATTGGCCCATTGCCGCTCTTTCTTAGCATCGAAAAATTTCGGGACCTGAGGTGATTAAGTGGTAGGTGCAGCTTAGGTGCAGCTTAGGTGCAGCATTAGTGAGGAAGCAAAAACAGCTCCCGGCGGAGCTGTTTCAATCTCAACATTTTATATTGACCCTGGTTTACACTGGAAGGCTGATCATTCTTTCAACTTTCTTGAAATGCTGGAGAAGCTGATATCAAGCATTCTTGCCGCTTCTTTTTGGTTTTTACTCTGTTCCAGGGCTTTATTGATCAAGGCCAGTTCAAACTCCCTGGTCATATCTTTGAGAGAAGCAATTTCATGGATGGTAAAACGCTCACCAGGTTTAGAACCATGAAGGTACTGATCGGGAAGATCTGAAACTTTTATTGTGTTATCTTCAGAGACGATTAACAACCGTTCGACTAAGTTAGACAGCTCTCTAACATTACCCGGCCAAGGATACCAGCAAAGATGTTTAATCAGATCATAACTCAGCTCTTTATTCTTAAGCTCGTATCTCTGTTGAAATACATTCTTGAAGTACGAAAGCAACAGCGGTATTTCCATTTTACGATCTCTTAAGGGGGGGTATCTCTATGGGGACAACATTAAGACGAAAATAGAGATCTTCGCGAAATTTACCTTCTTCTACCATTTGCCTGAGATCCCGATTGGTGGCCGTAATAATGCGCACATCTACAGGTATGGCCTCTGTACCGCCAACCCGGTGGATTATTTTATCCTCTAAAACGCTCAGTAATTTAGGCTGGATTTCTAAAGGCCATTCAGCGATCTCGTCAAGAAATAGCGTTCCCTTATTAGCGGCTTCGAAGTAACCCCTCTTACCTTTTGCTAAAGCGCCGGTAAAAGAGCCTGGTTCATAACCGAAAAGTTCAGCTTCAACCAGGTTGGCGGGTATGGAGGCATCAATTATATAACTATGTTAACATAAACAGACCTTCCCCTCAACAGCCATTTAAGGTCAGTGAGCCCATACCACCGCTTGATAGAAAATATCCTATCTTGTCGGCACGGATAAGCCTGCTAACCCGGCAATAACTGGGAAAAGGACAAAAGCCCCCCGGAGAGTTTAATCTCCGAAGGGCTGATGTATTACCTGTAATCTTTGATCTTCTTATAAACGCTTACTTAATTATCTTTAGTTTACTTGTCTTTCACCGGCTTGCCCGGTTTTTCAGGTTTCTCCGGTTTTTCGGGCTTGCCCGGTTGGTCAGGATCATCCGGCTTGCCCGGTTCATCCGGCCTCCCCGGTTTGCCTGGTTCGTCCGGCTTGCCCGGTTCGTCAGGCCTGCCTGGTTTGTCCGGTTTACCCGGTTCGTCCGGTTCTTCCACCACCGTTACCGTCAGCGTGGCTGAATCACCTGCATCGAAGTTGATGGTGAAGTCCAGCTCGTCATCCACTGCCGGTTCTTGACCTTCGAAGAACGAAACCAGGATGGTCAGCGTTGCCGTGCCATCATTGTTGTCCGTGACCGTGTAGGCGGTGCCTTCGACCAACTCAGTCCCGTTATACTCAACCGAGTCTACTTCGGTAGCATCGTTCCAGGTGATGGTGGTTACCACGTCATCCGGATTATTGAGGTCGTAGTCCGCTGTAGTAGGATCGATGGTGGCGCTTTCCACGGGAGCAGGTGTGGTATCAATCACCGTCACCGTCAGCGTGGCTGAATCACCTGCATCGAAGTTGATGGTGAAGTCCAGCTCGTCATCTACTGCCGGATCTTGGCCTTCGAAGAACGAAGCCAGGATGGTCAGCGTTGCCGTGTCACCGTCGATGTCCTCGACCGTGTAGTCGGTGCCTTCGATCAACTCAGTCCCGTTATACTCAACCGAGTCTACTTCGGTAGCATCGTTCCAGGTAATGGCGGTTACCACATCGTCCGGATTATTAAGGTCGTAGTTTGCTGTCATCGGGTCGATGGTAGCACTTACTGGTTCGCCACCGTGGCTTTCATATTGCCACCACAGCCGCGGGTAGTCGTTACCCTGATCGATATACCAGGTATGAAAATCAGAGTCACCCGGCACAGCATCGGGATTAAACTGATCCAGGGTTGCGATATCCCAACCTACGAAAGTGGCGATATCCATCATATCAGAAGCATCGATTGCTCTAACTACATCTTCGCCAGGTTCTGGTTGATTACCGATCAGTATACCTGTATCCGAATAAGGTACCGCACCGCAGCCAGAGATCGTGCCACCTAAGTCATACCCGACCAGACCGCCGACACTAGAATCACCGGTAACAGTGCCCGCTGCATAGCAGTTGGTGATGGTGCTGTTGTTAAACCCAACCAGGCCGCCGACTCCAGAATCACCGGTAACAGCACCTGTGGAATAAGAGTCGGTGATGGTGCCGCTCCCGTCATTATACCCGACCAGACCACCGATATACCCATATAGTCCGTTAACTTCGCCCGTGGCATAACAGTCGGTGATGATACCATTATAGTTCCACCCGACCAGACCACCAACATAGTCATTACCGGTAACAGTGCCCGTGGCATAGCAGTTGGTGATGGTGCCAGAGCTATTTCCCCCGACCAGGCCGCCGACACTAAAGACAACTTCACCGGTCACGGTAACCGCACCAGTAGCAGAGCAGTTAATGACGGTACCGCCGTTGTTATACCCGACCAGGCCGCCGACATACTCGACATAGCCCACTGCAATTACGGTAACAGCACCCTCGGCGGAACAGCCGGTGATGGTGCCGTTCCACCAGTTATTTCCCACCAGGCCGCCGACACGATGTACACCAATGTCTGAAGTAACACCCTCAACATTAACTGTAACATTAACCGCAAACGTGGCATAGCAGTCCTCGATGGTGCCAGTGTTAAACCCGACCAGGCCGCCGACATCATAGACACCCATGTCTGAAGTTTCATGGGTAGAAGTAACATAAACCGTAACATTAAGCGCACCCTCGGCTTCGCACTCGATGATGGTGCCATAGTTATACCCGACCAGGCCGCCGACACCATAGACACCATAATAGTCACCTGTGTATTCAGTAAGATTACCCGTAACATTAACCACAACCGTGGCAGAGCAGTCGGTGATGGTGCCAGCGTTAAACCCGACCAGGCCGCCGACAAGACCGGCATCACTCTCTGATACAACATTAACCGCACCCTCGGCATGGCAGTTGGTGATGGTGCCTGTGTTATCCCCGACCAGGCCGCCGACACTATAGACTGCGCCGTATGCATCTACGGTAACAGCACCAGTGGCAGAGCTGTTGGTGATTTCACCATTGTTTTCCCCGACCAGGCCGCCGACATACTCGACATAGCTGCCTGAAGTTACGGTAACATGGCCAGTGGCAGAGCTGCCGGTGATGTCACCAATGTTAAACCCGACCAGGCCGCCGACATCAATGACATTGTTGGCTTGATTAACAGTAACAGCGACCCCTGCATAGCTGTCGGTGATGGTGCCGAGGTTATACCCGGCCAGGCCACCGACATCACTGACATAGCCTTCTGCAGATACGTTAACAGCACCCACGGC
>PWWI01000239.1 GCA_003561535.1 Nitriliruptoraceae bacterium | reverse complement strand
TCGCGCCGTCGAGCTGTTGCAGCGGGACGTCACCGAGTTCCGGCAGCAGGTGGTTGCGCAGGTCTCGCTCGTAGATCGCGAAGGTCGTCTCGGCGAGCTGGCCGAGCTTCACGCGGGTGTGGGCCCGGTCGTTCAACCAGGTCGTCGCGTACTCCCCGAAGCTCTGGTTCGTCCGAACGATGTGGGCGCCACGACGCCGATCGACCAGCTCGGCCTGCATCGCGTCGAGGGCATCCTGCTTACGGGCGAAGCCGCCGCGCTTGACCTGCTGCCGGGTGGCTGCACCGTTCGGGGCGACATCGACCGTGAAGGTCCAGGTGAAGCGGCCATGTCCGCACGGGCAGCGGGCCTCCGTGATGCGCCGCCTGCAACCGGTGCAGCGCCGGTACACCGATCCTGCACGGCCCATGGGCCCTCCCGTCAGCTGACCGGGTGAGCCTGACGGATGTCGGGAGGGTTGCGGCATCCGATCGTGTCCGGCCTGTGGATAACGAGCTCACCTCGCCCTGCTGCGGCTCCGAGCCCGGTGCTGCAGTGCGTCCGCATCAGGGCGTCGGTCACGCAGGAGGCGTACGAGGTCATCCCTCGCACGCGCCTGCTCCTGGTGGACCGGCACTGCGGACCCGAGTGCTGTCTGGGGATCGCTGACGTCCCACCGGATGCGGTAGTCCACGATGCGTGCGACGGCACGGTGCCAGCGCCGGTGAAGGGTCGGGTCGGATGGCGGCTGGCCGAGCGTGGCCTGCAGGTAGGCGGGCGGATCGGCAACCGTTCGGTCGGTGAGGGCTGCGATGTGGCCGCGCAGATCGTGGTCGAGCTCGTCGAGTCGCTGACGAGCCGCGGCGATCTGACCTGGCGATGGGGAGGCCGCGACCCTGGACTCGAGGCGTGCCAGCTCTCCGTCGATGCGTCCGAGCCGTTCGCGTTGCCGGTCGAGTTCGGCGGCCTCGTAGCTGCGCTGTGCTCGAGTTCGCCGGCGGACCGCCGGAAGCAGCGCGCCCTGCTGTCGCGTCTCGAGTTCGCTGATGCGCGTGAGGACGACCGCGCGCTCGTCCGAGCGCTGCCGGTACTCCGATGCGACGTAGGGCTGCTGCTGCACCGCCCTGGAGCTCAGGTAGTCCTGCAGCCACCGCCACTCGGCGGCAAGCTCCGTCACGTTGGGACTGACGGCTGCCTCCGCGCGACTACGCCGGAGCCGGCTGGCCAGGCTTGCCAGCTCGTCGCGGTCGTCAACAGGTGCGTGGTGGTGGAGGCCGTCGTCGTCCCGGTCGGTGGGGCCGTGGTAGAGCTGGTTGGTGAGCTTCCCGCGGGAGAGGGCGACGTAGCCCCATTCGCGGTAGAGGGTGTCGGTCCCGAGGGTGTAGGTGTGGTCGCAGGTGAGCCCTTGGGCCTTGTGCCCGGTGATGGCGTAGCCGTGGGCGACGTGTCCGGCGTCGAGGTAGCCGGCAGGCAGGAGCAGCTGGACGCCGCGGTCGTCGACCGCCTCGACGGTCCGATCGCGCACGTGGACGCGGGTGATGGTGGCGCGGGTGCCGTTGACGACCCCGCGCCGCCGGTCGTTTCGCAGGCACACGATCCGGTCGCCGGCCCGCAACTCGGCCCCGCCTGTGGTGATGGCCGGGCCGGTGAGCCGTCCTGCTTCGAGCATCTTGGTGCGGGCGCGGTGGTTGAGGTCGGCGACGTCGTCACGGCGGAGCGCGATCATGAGCGACCCGGCCAGGTTCTCCTTGGCGGTGTTCCACCAGTCGTCGACGAGCCGGTTGCGGAGCTGCTCGGCGGTGTCGGCGGTCCGGATCCGGCCGTGCTGCCGGTAGGTCGCGAGGGCGGGGTCGGGGTTGCCGTGGCGGAGTTCGTCGAGTGCGGCCTGTTCCCAGCCGTGGCTCTGCCGCCGGTTGTCGGTGAGCTCGATCGCCGGGAGCCGGGTGGCGAGGGCCCGGAACAGTCCGCCGGCGTCGATCTCGGGCAGCTGCTTGGGGTCGCCGACGAGGACGACCTTGACGGACTGCGTTTCGGCGTGGTGGAGGAGGCGGGCGAGCTGTCGGGTGCCGACCATCCCGGCCTCGTCGACCACCAGCACCGATCCGGGTTGCAGTGGTGAGCCGTCGCGGTGGTCGTCGACCTGGGCGAGCAACCGGGCGAGGGTGGTCGAGCGGATCCCGGCGGAGGTCTGCAGCTCGAGTGCGGCTCGGGCGGCGAGCGCCACCCCGGTGACCCGGATCCCGGAGGTCTCCCACGCGTCGCGGGCGGCGTCCAGCGCGTAGGTCTTGCCGGTCCCGGCCTTGCCGACCACCACCTCCACCCCGGGCCCCGATGTCGTGAGCCGACGGACCATCTGCGCCTGCTCGTCCGACAAGGTCCGTCGGCGAAGCGCCCGCGCGACCGAGCCGTCGTCAGCCACGGCAACCCGCGCGTCCGTCCGGGTGAGGCTTCGGTTGATGGCGTGCTGTTCGGTGAGGAGCAGCCCCTTGGTGGTGTAGCGCCGCTCGCCCGTATCGACGGACACGACCCGGCCGTCGCTGCGGCGGATGACGTCCACCGAGGTGAGGTTGCCGCGGGTGGGGCCGAGGGCGACGAGCAGGTTGGTGTCGGAGGTCAGCAACACCTCGGCAACACGTTCGCACCACCCGACCGGTGCGCCCGCAGGGAGCCGTCCGGCCAGCTGCTGCAGGACGTCCCTTCGGGTGAAGGAGGACGAGGTCTGGGTGAGCCCTTCGTCGGCCACGAGGTGTTGCCACAGCTCGGCAACATCGGGCTGCTGCCACGAGGTGTTGCCAACAAGTTGCCGATGCCAGCCCGGCGTCCCCCCGGCCGCGGCGGCACGTCGGGCCCAACCCTTCCGCAGCTCCGCCTCCGACTGCCGGACGCCCTTGGCCTGGCGGGTCGCGAGGGTGGCGGTCTGTGCCGCCGCAGCGGAGCTCTCACCCCGCTGCTCCATGTGCTCGACGATGGCGTTGCGGCGTTGCGAGAACGTCTCGATCAGCTCACGGTCGACGCCGTCGATGTCTGCGTAACCGTTGCTGACCTGTTGCCAAGCAACACCCAACCGGGTCGTGAGTTCGTGCCGGAGGTGGGCCTGGTAGAGGATCCCGGCGGTCTTGGCGTGCGCGTAGAGCTTCCGTGAGTCCAGCGTCCGCCACACGCCGTCGTCGGTGGTGCGGGCGAGGTTGGCGACCAGGACATGGGTGTGCAGCAACGGATCATCCGCCCTCGAGGTGCGGTGCCGGAACGCTGCCGCCACGAACCCGTCCACCGGCACGGTCTCCACCCCGCCCGCACCGCGGCGGGAGAACCCGGCCGCACGTTGCAGGTAGCCGATCGTCGCGTCCACCGCGGCGTCATGTGCCGCCACCACGTGCTCGGCGGTGGCGCGGTCACCGAGGGCCCACAGCAGCGACACCGACTTCGGGGCCCGGAACGTGTGGTCGAACCCCGGGACCTTCCGTGCCGGATGCGCCGATAGTTGGACGCCGGTCGAGGGGTGCCGGGCGTCGAGCACGGCCCGGAGTTGCGGGCCGGTCACCTCACCGTGCAGCCCCAGCTGTTCGGCACCGTGGCCGAGCCAGCGGCCGGGTTCCTCCCCGCGGGCGAGGTAGTAGCCCTCCCCCCCATCCTCACCGCGGGCGACAGCGGTGAGGTAGTAGCTCGCCCGCCCTGGGCCCATCCGCCCGATGTTCAGCAACGCCCGGCCGAGCTGTTGCACTGACCCAGTGCCAGTCTGTGTCTCGAGTTCATGACCGGCAGGATGCGGCCGAAACAGCGACCTGTCCAGGTCCACAGACGGCCTCGCAGGGCAGTCTAACACCCAGAATCTGGCGTTTCCGTGTCAGACGTTCCGAGCCATCTCGGAGCGTGTCGGGCGGTGTCGGACGGTGCCTCGTGTCATGACCGCAGCAACAGCCGCAGGGCCGTGCGAGGCGCGCACAGACGGAGATCGGCTGTCACAGAACGGCTGCTTGGCGTGTCAGTCCCTCTTCGTCGGTATCCCGCGGCACCGGGACGCTCGGCACGACACCTCCCAGCCCCGACCGGGCCGTGCAGCCAGCGCACCGCTGTCACAATCCGGCCGCCGCCGGGGGACTACCTGAGTACCACCCGTCACGACAGGAGGACCGAGATGAACCCCACCGCCACCCTGACCGGCCAGTCGCCGCAGCCCCCACCCCCCGCCACCATGACCATCCCCGACGCCGCCCGGCTGCTCGGCATCAGCCGCTCCGCCGCCTACCGCGCCGTCGCCCGCGGCGAGATCCCCACCATCCGCATCGGCCGACGACTCCTCGTCCCCACCGCCAAGCTCTATCGCCTCCTCGGCTGGACCTACAACCCCGCCGCATGATCCACGGCAGACCGAAGCGATGACCGCCAGCCCGCGTCCTGGCAAGCCCGACCCACCGCGAGAAGATCGGTCACCGCAGCGGCCAGGTACGACCGGCGGGGTTTATTGACTAACGATAAACGACGTGGGTAGTGTCCTGACCTCGGGTGTGGTCCGGGCCACGAGCACAGGTGGGGCATGAGACGCGAGACGATGGTGCTGCGGGTCCTACTGGTGATGTTGTTGGTCGCCCTGCTCGCGGGCGCGGGACTGCTCCACCTGGTGAGCCTCGAGTTGGCGTCCGACTGGCCCGAACTCGCCCACCTGCGGCTGCCTACCTACCTCGCCGTGATCGTCGGGCTGCTGCCGGTCGTGGTGGCCGTAAGGATCGTGTTCGACTTCCTCGCTGTGGTCGACCACGGCGAAGCGTTCTCTACCGCAACGCTCACGATCCTACGCAGGCTCCGCCTGCTGATCGGCGCGTTCGCCGGCTACTTCGCCCTGGGCCTGGTCGGATTCTGGATGCTGTCCGGTCTAATGCACATCAGCATGCTGTTCGCCTGGGGCGTGCTCGAGGTCGCGGCCCTGTTCTTGTTCACGGTCGTCGCACTGTTCGAACGGATCTTCCGGGTCGCGATGGAGTTGCGCCATGACAACGAGTTGACGGTCTGAGCGTGGCGATCGTCATCAACCTCGACGCCATGCTGACCCGTCGGTCGATGACCCTGACCGAGCTCAGCGACCGCGTGGGCATCACCATCGCCAACCTCTCCAACCTCAAGACCGGCAAGGCCCGAGCGATCAGGTTCACCACCCTCGACGCGATCTGCGCCGCGCTCGACTGCCAACCCGGCGACCTCATCGAACACCAACCCGAACACACGCCACCAGCCGAGTAGAACCCAAGACCGCATGAGGCGAATGTCGAGCGCAGTAGTTCGGTCGCTGCCGACAGCTCGGCAGCTCGGTCAGCTTGCGAAGTAGGTCGATCAACAACGGGTGTGTTGGTCCCCGACGTGGTCGGCACCGTCGGCGCGCTGCTGGCGGGTGTTCAGTCGGTTTCGAGCGCGACGACTTCCTCGACGCCGCCGAAGTTGCTGTAGTGGTTCACGATCTCGTCGATGGGGGTGCCGTCGACAAGGGTGATCCGTAGTGAGGCTGGCAACGTGTCGGGGGTGACGGCCTCGACCAGCTCGGGCTGATCGGCGAACAGCTCGGAGAACCGCTCGTAGGCTTGCTGTTGCGTTTCGAACCGGACCTCGGCGACTGCTTCGTCGAGTACGAGCGCCGAGCGAAGCTGGCGGATCTGTTCCTCGGTGGCAGGCGACTCGCAGCGCTGTGCTGCTCCGGCGTCGATTGGTGTGTCGGAGCACAGGAAGATGGCGACATCGGCATGCTCAGCAGGCCTCTGGGTGGCGAACGGTGTGGAGCCGGGCAGATCGAGCGCACTGCCGCTGAGTCCTACCGCCACGGCCAGCGCAGCGACGGCCGCGACGACGGTGCCGCGGTTGCGATTGCGCCGGCGACGGCCGCGACGGACGAGCTGCTCGAACGGTGTGTCTCCCGTGGGGATGGTTGTGGCGGCCTGTCGAAGGGTCTGACGGACGGTGGTTTCGGTGGTCATCGGTGGACCTCCTCAACGTCGTGCAGGCGGGTCAGGGCACGGTGCAGGCGGCTCTTAACCGTGCCCGGGGGAACGTCCAGCGCTGTGGCGATCCGGGCGATATCCCAGTCGAGGTAGAACCGCAGCACGATCACCGCCCGTTGCGCCGAGGGCAGCGCCTCGATGGCGGCCAGCACCGCGGGGTCCTCGACAACGTCGTACCTCGCCGTCTCGAGTTCCTCGGTCGGACGCACCGGACGCATCCGTCGTTTCCGCAGCCAACTCGTGGCCCAATTACTCGCGACCCGGTAGAGCCACGCGGTCGGATCATCGAGCTGCGACACCCGAGACCACCGGGCGTACGCACGTGTGAACGCCTCGTCCACCGCCTCGTTGGCGAGCTCCGTGTCACCAAGGCCCAGGCTCAACGCACGCCGCAACATCTCATGGTCGCGCCGGTACACGGCCTCGAATGTGAGGTCGTCCACATCGTCCCTTCGATGGCGTCCTACCCATCACACGCTATGACCCCACGAAACGTTCCATCCCGCCACCGACACCACTCAAGTCCGGCACGGTCGAGCGCGTCGCCAACCGATCCAGCCGTAACAGCGAGCCGTCCTCGAACAGAGTCGTAACTGCTACAGACGGGCGGCGCGAACGGGCGTTTCGCGCAGGCTCGCGTCACTCTGTGATGGGCGCAGCGTCAGGTCCCTAGACGGTCACGACCGCCGTCTGCCCCGCACGTCGGTCGATCAAGGCGCTCAGGTCGTCGGCGTCGGAGGTGATCACGTATGTGGCTCTCGTGCGCAAGGCAGCCTCCGCGACGACCGCGTCAACGGCGGATGCGTTGGTGCCCTGCCGCAGCGCTGCAGCGGCACGTGCATGGGTGAGCGGCAGGTGCTCCTGCACGTCGATCTGCTTGAGGACCTGGTTCACCGACGCATCGCGAGCGCCGCCAGTCAGCGCCTCGACCGTGACCACGGAGGGCACCAGCACCCGGCCAGCTCCAGCCCGACGCAGGACCTCCATCACCGCCAGCACCTGGCGCGGAGGCCGACGCTCAGCCCAAGCGTGCAGGCCGGCACCATCGAGCACCACGGTCACGCTCACGGCAAGCTCACGCCGGCGCGTTCAGCCATCTCCGCTACCTCGTCCTCCGAGGGGCGGTCCTCGGGATGTGCGTCGTAGATGGCGTCGAGTCGCATGCCCACGATCACCGCCTGGAGGGCTTCCTCGAGCGCATGCGTCGTCGCCTCCGAGACACTGTCGATGAGACCGCGGTCAGCCAACCGACGGAACGCTTCCGCCAACGGGACAGGAACGGTCACCGACACCGGTTTCGTCGTTGCCCCTCGACGGGCAGCTGCCAGCGCCTCGGACAACTCATCGATCAGTTCCGCGTCCATCGCCACCGTCCCATCGCCCAGCTTTCATCGTATGGGGCATACGATACCAGGCGGGAGGCTGTCGTCGCGCCGAGCAGCACACTCGGTACGGAATCCGGCGGGCGCTTCCGTCAAGCGCCGGGAACGGTGCTCGAACCTCCCTGCAATCGCCGTGTTGTTGTGGGCGGCCGCGGTTTCCGGACGCGCCGCTTGACGGCCATAGAAGCATGGGTTCCGAAGCGCAGCCCGACGCTCATGCAGCGCGGTCCTTCGCGAGGACCGCAGTGAGGATCGTGACGCTCGTGGACCCCCGGGGCTGGTGCTGCGGTCGGCCTCGCTGCGGGCGTGACGCAGTTTCGGTCGTGTGCGATCACGGCAGCCGGGGGAGGTCGATCCGGGCGCGGCCGGGCGTGGTTGCGAGCGAGAGCCGTGCCCGACGAGTGTCGTCGAGGTCAGCGTCCAGCCACCGGTAGCCGGTGTCAGCGGCGATGGCCACCACGGTGCGCAGGAGGTCGTCTACCGCCTCTGCCGGCAGGCCAGGTTCGGTGTCCAGGTGTGCCAGAGTGGCGACCCCGGGCTCCTGGCAGGTGAGGATCGCGCGGCCCAGCTGTGGCCATGGCGGCTGCCGGTCGTCATGGAGCCGGACGACCTCGACCAGTTCGCCTGGCACCGTCATCGCCTCCAACGGAGGGCGTCGGTTGGATCCCGCACCGGGTGGATCCCCCAGGACGACACCAGACCGGCGGCCGCGCAGTGCCCACCATTTTCGCAGACTGCGCGCAACCCCGAGGGGTTCCGGCATCCCGACGGCGATCGACCAGTCCCTGGGTGACCGGTCAGCCTCCGTGGACACGTCGATGACGGGCACGCCGCGGGTGACCTCAGCCCGAACGCCCCAGACCAGCACACCGGTCGACAGCGCCTCATCGAGGAGCCAGCGGACCGATGTCGCCCACTCGGATGTCGATGGCGATGCCGGGTCGCCATCATCCGGACCGTCGAGCACCATCGGTACGCGCAGCCGATGGGTCTGGATCCGTTGCTGCCACCGGCCGTGGACCTCGACGTAGGTGTCGCATCCGGAGGCCTCGAGGACCGTCCAGCCCTAGATCGGATGCTCGATGAGCTCGCGCTCCAATGCCGCCAGCCGCTCAGGCACCTGTTCTCCCACCACCAGCTCCCCTCGCGCCACGTGGCCCGCCGCCCGTACAGACGCCCACAGCCAGTGGCATCACGCACCCCGGCAGCCTTGACCGCAAGCTTCGCCCCTCATCGGATCGACGAGCCGAGGGAGGCTGACGAGGATGGGCACGGGCGCGACGTCGTCGCGCGGCCGGGCATCGGATTGGTCACGGATTGGTCACAGGATCTCCGGGAGGGCCCGCAACCCGGTGGGACGGCTGCGCACTTGGGATCCGCATTTCCCCTGGTCAGGGGTGGTTGCGCGGGATGGGGCAGGATCGCCCGACACCCCGTCCGTGCTACTGGAATCCGTGTTGGGAGTCACATCCCTCGGGGGTTCGAATCCCCCACCCTCCGCTCTCGAAGCAGCATCTGAGCTGCGAGAACGTCCCGGACCCACGTCGGGGACGTCTGCTGTCTGGAATCCCGTCCAGCCTGCTCGTCCACAGCTCCGCTCGCGCGATGGGCGCCGACCGCTGTCCGGCGGAAGCCCGACCACTCACGGCAGCGGACCGCCGTGCCCGGCGTCGGCGGTCAGCTCTCGAAGCGTCGCGGGGTCACGCGCCGGTCGGGTGGCTCCGGTGAGCCGCGGCGTCCCGGCGACGGCGCTTGCTGCTGACCTGCTGCTCCTGCTGGTGCTCCTGCTTCGCGGCGCGCTTCTCCTTGAGCGTGTGCTGAGGTTGGCGCTTGCGGTTATGGCCGACTCGGTCTCGGTTGCCCATCGTCCTGCCTCCCTCGGACCCGCCACCACGGTGGCACGACGTTCCACGAGCGACGAGGGCCGTTGGTCGTGTCATCGCGGCGACGCGGGGTACGCCAGCGGCCACCCCTGGCCGGCCGGTTGCTCCGCCACCTCGACGTCGGAGGGGCAGGGCACGGGAACGGTCGCCGATGGCCGGCTCAGCGCCCCTGTCACGCTGTGGCATGGTCCGGGACGGCGCAGCCCAGTCGGAGGAGGGCCTGAGGCGTCGGCACCCGGTGCGCCGCCGCCGAGGCGTCGAGCGTGTCCGACAGCCAGGTGGGCGTTCTTCGGCCTTCTCCCAGCAGGCTCGCTGTGGCTCGTGGTGACCCGCGACGGTGAGCTGCTCGTCGGTCCGTCCCTGTGGTCACTCGTCGCGGTCCCCCTGGTGCTCCTGGGCATCTTCGTCGCCCGTCACGGCTGGGGCGTCGTCCGCGTCCTCGGTGGCGGCGATCCCTACGAGGGCCACGGCGCCAAGGAGGTGTCCATCTGCCCCAGCTCGGGACCGGCGTCACGCCACAGCAACCGCTCTTGACACGTCTGCCAGGTCCTCGTAGGGTGCACGGGGAAACAAACGATTGCACACGCGTGTGCGCCCCGCCAGGGGATCGGAGGCTGTCCGTGACCGCGACTAGTCCGGAGTTCGCGCAATCTGCCATCGCTGCGCCCGGCATCCAAGGGGTCGACTGGGAGGAACGGGTCGACTTCCACCGGTTGCGCGACCATCGGCTCGCCCGTGCGCGTGACGCGCTCGAAGCCAGCGATCTGGGCGCTCTCCTGGTGTTCGAGAGCAGCAACATCCGGTATCTGACCAGCACGCACATCGGCACCTGGGGCTACAACAAGACCGAACGATGGGCGTTGCTCACCCGCACGGGCGAACCATGGATCTGGGACTTCGGATCGGCCGCGAAGAACCACCGTCTGCACTCGCCCTGGCTGCTGCCGGAGCAGTCGCGTGGCGGTAACACGGGGCTCCAGGGTGCGATCGCGCCCGGCGGCGGGCTGCCGTCCGGGGCTGCCGGGGAGATCGCTGCGGTGCTGCGCGACGAGGGCGTGTCCGACATGCCCGTCGGCGTGGACGTGACGGAGATCCCGTTCCTCAGGGCGCTCGAAGCCGAGGGCCTGGACGTGCGTGACGGTCAGCAGGTCATGCTGAACGCCCGCGAGATCAAGAACAACGACGAGATCCTGCTGCTGTCCCAGGCGGCGGCGATGGTGGACGGCGTCTACCACGACATCTACGAGGCGCTGAAGCCGGGCGTGCGCGAGTCGGACATCGTTGCCCTGGCCACCAAGCGGCTCTTCGAGATGGGCTCAGAACAGGTCGAAGCGATCAACTCGATCGCAGGTGAGCGGTGCAGCCCGCACCCGCACGTGTTCTCCGACCGGCTCATCCGCCCCGGTGATCAGGCCTACTTCGACATCATCCACGCCTTCAACGGCTACCGCACCTGCTACTACCGCACCTTCGCGGTCGGTCGAGCGACCCAGGCGCACCGTGATGCCTACACCAAAGCGCGCGAGTTGATCGACGCCGCGATCGAGATGGTGAAGCCGGGTGTCGGGACCGATGAGATCGCCCGCCTGTGGCCCGACGCCACCGAGTTCGGGTTCTCCTCGGAGATGGAGGCCTTCGGGTTGCAGTTCGGGCACGGCCTCGGGCTCGGCCTCCACGAACGGCCCGTCATCTCGAAGCTCAACTCCCTCGAGCATCCCGTGGAGATCAAGGAGGGGATGGTCTTCGCCCTGGAGACCTTCTGGCCAGCAGACGACGGCCACTCGGCCGCTCGCATCGAGGAGGAGGTCGTGGTGACCGCCAACGGTGCGGAGCTGCTGACCCTCTTCCCTGCCGAGGAGCTCGTCGTCACCAACGAATATTGAGTGAGGATCCATGTCCACCACGCAGCTAGAGGAACCGACCCGCGACCTGTCCGAGGACGAGCTGCTCAGGCTCGGGCTCTACCGGCAGGTCGTGCGCATCCGAGCCTTCGAGGAGCGCGCCTACCGGCTCTTCATGGAAGGGCTCGTCAAGGGCACCTCCCACCTCTCCCTGGGCATGGAGGCCATCGCTGCTGGTTTCGGTGAGGCCATGCGTGCCGACGACTACACCTTCTGTACCTACCGGGGTCACGCGCACACCCTGGCGCGGGGCACGCCCATGGCTGGGGTCATGGGGGAGCTGCTCGGTCGCGCCAGCGGCGTCTGTGGTGGCAAGGGTGGCTCCATGCACCTCACCAGCGTCGAGCACGGCGCGATGGGCTCCTATGCGATCATCGGAGCGCACCTTCCGATCGCCAACGGTGCCGCGTGGTCGGCCCAGGTCCGCGATTCGGGGCAGGTCGCTGTCTGCTTCTTCGGGGACGGCACGACCAACATCGGAGCGTTCCACGAGGCACTCAACTTCGCCAAGGTGTGGAACCTGCCGGTCGTCTTCGTGTGCGAGAACAACCTGTACATGGAGTACACCGCGATCGGTGACGTGACCGCCGTCGAGCACCCCGCCGCGGACCGGGCGTCCGCCTACGGCCTCGAGCCGATCATCGTCGATGGCAACGACCCCGATGCGGTGTACGAGGTCGCGGCCACGGCGATCGAGCGTGCGCGGACCGGCGGAGGGCCGTCGCTGATCGAGGCGAAGACCTACCGGCACGGCGGTCACTCCCGCGCGGACCCTGGGCAGTACCGGCCTGACGAGGAGGTGGCGGCGTGGCTGGAGCGGGACCCCGTGCCGACCTACCGGGCGCGCCTCCTCGCTGACGGACTGGACGAGGCAGCGCTCACGGAGATCGAGACCCAGGCGCAAGCGGATGTCGACGCCGCGACCGACGTGGCACGCGCGGCGCCGCCGCCGGATCTGCAGGCGGCCTACACCAACCTCTGGGCGGACGGAGGCTCCTCGTGGCGGAACTGATCACCTACCGAGATGCCGTCGCGCGTGGCCTCGCCCAGGAGATGCGGCGCGACCCGAGCGTGCACTTCCTCGGCGAGGACGTGGCTGCGGCCGGCGGCGTCTTCAAGGCCACCAAGGGACTGCTCGAGGAGTTCGGCCCGCAGCGCGTCCGTGATACGCCGATCTCCGAGGAGGCGATCCTCGGCGCCGCCATGGGCGCTGCCATGACGGGCCTGAAGCCGGTCGCCGAGATCATGTTCTCGGACTTCCTGGCCACCTGCTGGGATCTGGTCGCGGTCGAGATCCCGAAGACCCGCTACATGACCGATGGCCAGGTCACCATGCCGCTGGTGATCCGGACCGCCAACGGCGGTGGTCTGCGCTTCGGCGCCCAGCACTCCCAGGCGGTCGAGAACTGGGCGATGGCGATCCCCGGGCTGAAGGTCGTGGCGCCGTCCAACCCCAAGGACGTGATCGGCCTGCTCGCCGCGGCCATCCGTGACCCCGACCCCGTGCTGTTCTTCGAGCAGAAGTCGCTCTACCCCAGCAAGGGTGAGGTTCCCGACGGTGAGATCGTCGATGAGCTCGGGGTCGCCACGACGATCCGGTCCGGCAGCGACGTGACCATCGTTGCGCTGGCGTCGATGGTCCCCCGGGCCGTGGATGCAGCCGAGGAGCTCGAGGGAATCGGCATCTCCGCGGAGGTGATCGACCTGCGATGCCTCGTCCCCCTCGATACCGCCACGGTCATCGAGTCGGTGAAGCGGACGAGTCGACTCGTGACCGTCGAGGAGAACCCGCGGCTGTGCGGGTGGGGCGCCGAGATCGTCTCCATCGTCGGTGAGGAGTGCTTCTGGCACCTCGATGGGCCACTGACCCGGGTGACCACGCCACACATCCCGCTGCCGAGCGCAGACGCGCTCGAGGACGAGTTCCTCCCCTCGGTCGACCGCATCGTGGAAGCCGTGCAGAAGGTGGTCCAGTGAGCCCTCACGCGCTGCCGCTCGCAGATCTCCCGACCGGCCTCTACATCGGAGGCCAATGGCGGGACGCGTCCGACGGCGACCGCATCGAGGTCCGCGATCCGGCCACCGACGCGGTGATCGACGACGTTGCCAGTGCGACGCCCGAGGACGCTCGCTCGGCGGTGGATGCGGCTGCGGCTGCTGCGGCGGGGTGGGCCTCGACGGCGCCTCGAGAGCGCGGCGAGATCCTGCGGCGATCCTACGAGCTGATGATCCAGCACCGCGAGGAGCTCGCGCAGCTGATCGTGCTCGAGGGTGGCAAGAGCCGTCGGGACGCCGAGGGTGAGGTGACCTACGCGGCCGAGTTCTACCGCTGGTTCGCCGAGGAGGCCGTGCGCGCCACAGGCCATGTGCAGACCGCCCCCGGGGGCGACAAGCGCATCCTGACGGTGCTGCAGCCGGTCGGGGTGTCGATCCTCGTCACGCCATGGAACTTCCCCGCGGCCATGGCGACGCGCAAGATCGGTCCCGCGCTGGCGGCAGGTTGCACCGTGGTGCTGAAGCCGGCCTCCGAAACTCCGCTCACGGCGCTGGCGATCGCCCATCTGATGGAGCGGGCGGGGCTGCCTGCCGGGGGCGTCAACGTCGTCAGCTCTCGGCGCTCCGGTCCGACGGTCAGCGCCATGCTCGAGCACCCGGCGACCCGCAAGCTCTCCTTCACCGGCTCGACCGAGGTCGGCCGCATCCTGCTGCGGCAGGCTGCCGAGAACGTGCTCAACTGCTCGATGGAACTCGGCGGCAACGCTCCCTTCATCGTGTTCGCCGACGCCGATCTCGACGCAGCGGTCGAGGGCGCGATGGTGGCCAAGATGCGCAACGCCGGTGAGTCCTGTATCGCCGCGAACCGGTTCCTCGTCGAGGAGGACATCCTCGACGAGTTCGCAGGTCGCCTCGCGGAGCAGATGTCGGTCCTGAAGGTCGGCTCGGGGATGGACCCCAGCAACGAGGTCGGTCCCATGATCAACGGTGCGGCATGTGCCGACGTCGCGGCGATGGTGGAGCGGTCGGTCGATGCCGGGGCCACGCTGCTGGTCGGCGGGGGCCCCCGGGAGGGTGCCGGCAGCTTCTTCGAGCCGACGGTGCTCAGCGCCGTGGCAGCGGACGATCCGATCCTCTCGCAGGAGATCTTCGGGCCGGTTGCGCCCGTGGTGGGCTTCGGCTCGGAGGACGAGGCGGTGTCGCTCGCCAACGACACCCCCTACGGACTCGCGGCCTACGTGTACACGTGTGACCTCGCGCGCGCGCTGCGGGTGGCCGAGCGCGTCGATGCCGGGATGGTCGGCGTCAACCGTGGCTTCATCTCCGACCCCGCGGCACCCTTCGGTGGCGTCAAGCACAGCGGCCTCGGCCGGGAGGGCGGGCACGAGGGGCTGCTGGAGTTCCTGGAGGCGAAGTACATCGCGGTCGACTGGAGCGAGTGATGGTCGCGGTGGCGTTCCTCGGCCTCGGTCGTATGGGCGCCCCGATGGCCGCGAACCTGGCCCGAGCTGGACACGATCTGGTCCTGTACAACCGGACGGCGGCCAAGGCAGCCGCGCTGGCGGAACGTCTCGGCGCGGTCGTGGCACCGACACCCCGCGAGGCGGCACGACAGGCGGAGATCGTCATCACGATGCTCGCGGACGAGGACGCGCTCCTCGGGGTCTGCGACGGGGCGAACGGGGTGCTCGCTGGGCTACGCCCCGGTGGGGTGCTGGTCGACATGGGTACCACCGGGCCCGAGGGCATCGAACGGCTGGCTCCCCGCGTGGCCGCTGCGGGTGGCACCCTCGTCGACGCCCCCGTGTCGGGCAGCACCGCCGCAGCCGAGGCGGGCGGGCTCACGATCCTGGTCGGCGCCCCGGAGGGGACCTTCCGGCGCCTCGAACCGGTCCTGGGCGCCCTGGGCGATCGGGTCTTCCACCTGGGTGACACGGGTGCCGGGTCGGTGATGAAGTTGGCCGTCAACAACATCATCTACGCCCTCGGCAACGCGCTGTCGGAGTCGTTGGTGCTCGCGGAGCGTGCTGGCCTGGAACGTGACGTCGTCTACGAGGTCTTCGAGCACAGCGCGATCTCGGCACCCATGGTGCGCTACCGGCGCGAGGCTTTCCTCGCCCCGGACCGAACCCCAGCGGCCTTCGCGATGACGCTGGCGCGCAAGGACCTGGAGCTGATCACCGGGCTGGCGGCGACCGTCGGTGTGGACGTCGAGCAGGCCGAGGCGAACCTGTCGCTGTACGGCAAGGCGATCGACGCCGGGCTGGGTGCACGGGACATGGCCGATGTGGCCGTCTACCTCCGACGAGCGGCCGACGCGACGTGAGCCCGGGCGGCGACCCGGTCACTGCGCCCGGCGCCAGCCGAGCGTCGAGTGCCGTGGGACGAGCACCGGTGGCAGGGACAGCGTCGTGACGGCCTGCGCGTGGTCCTCCATGAGCATGACCGCGGTGTCCGCCGCCATCCGTCCCAGCTCGTACCCCGGCAGTCGGACCGTCGTGATCGGTGGGTTCGTGAAGGCCGTCATCGGGGTGTCGTTGTAGCCGATCACCGCAACGTCCTTCGGACAGGTTCGGCCCTGGTTGCCGAGCGCCTCGAGCGCCCCGAACGCCATCAAGTCGTTGTGGGCGAAGACCGCGGTCGGTGGCTCGCCGTGCTGTGCGAGCAGCAACTCCATCAGCCTGTGTCCCTCCGCGAGGACCGGGCGCTCCGCGGTGTCGTCCACCTCGATGGCCTCGATGCCGAACTCCTTGAGTCGGCCTCGGAAGCCGCTGGCGCGTTCCCGGAAGTTGGAGACGTCACTCGGACCGCACAGCTGGGCGATCCTGACGTGTCCGTGCTCGAGGAGGTGCTCGGCGGCCAGGCGGCCACCGCGTTGGTCGTCGTGGGTGATCGCAGGGATGCCGGAACCCGGCAGGTGACGGACCGCGAGCACGATCGGGATCCTCTGCTGCGCCCTGCGCAGGACCCGCTCGTCACCGTCGCGGGCCCCGGTCACGATCACGGCATCGACGCGCCGGGCGGCCAGGTTGTTGAGCACCCGGTCCATCCGAGCGTGGTCGTCCCGGGTCTCCGCGATCAGCGCCATGAGGCCTCGGCCTTCGAGATGGTTCTCGATCCCCCGCACGACCGGCGCGATGAAGGGGTTGCCCAGGTCAGCGACGACGACACCGAGGGTGTTCGTCCTCCCTCGGCGGAGCCCGCTGGCGACGGCATCGCCCTGGTAGCCGAGCTCCTCAGCGGCCGCGCGGACGCGCCGCACCGTCTCCTCCCGCACGAGCGAGCCCCGGTCCGGGTCCAGCGCCCGCGATGCGGTCGAAGGATGGACGCCCGCCCGCGCGGCCACGTCCTTCAAGGTGATGTTCGGCACGAGACCCCCGGGCGCAAGCTGTTGCAAACGATAGCGTGACCGCGCCGAGCCGGTTGGCCGTTCGTACGGCAGCCTTCCTGGTCCCGCGTGGTGGAGCGGGACCCCCCTCGTCCCTGGTGGCCGACGGAGGGACGCCTGCGGCTGGCGCCTGGGATACGGCCTTGACACCCGGCTACGAGCGCCGTAGTGTGCAAGAGACCGCAATCGATTGCGAACCTTCATGGCTCTCGGTGCGGACGGTGACTTGGGAGGGTGCCGTGGGTGGATCGATGATCGTCTCGAGCCGAGAGGTCCCTTCGGACATCGTCGCGGCGCACGGCGGCTCGAGCGTGGTGCAGTGGAAGCGGCTGGCCACCGGAGGGATGTTGCACAGCGACATCGAGTCCTTCGAGTGGAACCGGGTCCCGGCGGGCGCCGCGATCGGGGAACACGTGCACACCCACACCGAGGAGATCTACTACATCATCTCCGGGTCCGCGGAGATGCGGCTCGGTGGCGAGTCGCGTCCGGTCGGACCTGGTGACCTGATCATCACGCCGCTCAACGGCCGACACGGGATCGCGAACGTCGGCGACACCGATCTCGACTTCCTCGTCATCGAGGTCCCCCCCCCCGCCATCAAGGATCGGCTGCCGAAGAAGATCCCGGTGGCAGCTGGAGGGGACCGATGAGCAGCTTCAACATCATCAACCTCGGTGACGGGCAGCCGGTCGACCTCGGCGAGCACCTCGCCGGTGGGTGGGGTCCCGCCAGGCTCATCGAGCTCGGCGCCGGCACCTCTCACACCCTCGACGCCACCGACGCCGAGATCTGCACCTTCGTCATCGAGGGGCAGGGGACGGTGGCGATGGACGACAACGTCGCCAGGATGGACACCGGCGTCGGTGTGACCCTCATGAAGGGCAGCACAGCGACGGTCACCGCTGAACATCCGATGCAGCTGTTCGCTGCCTGGCTCACGGTCTGAGGGGTCGTCATGGGCGCGAGGCTCGACGGTAGGCGGGCGCTGGTGACCGGCGGAGCACGCGGGATCGGTGAGGCGATCGTGCGTCGCTTCGTCGCCGAAGGCGCCAAGGTCGTCATCGCCGACATCCGTGATGAGGAGGGGCAGTCGCTGGCGCGGGAACTGGGTCCTGCAGCCACCTATCTCCACCTCGATGTGACGGACGATGCAGCGTGGCGATCGGTCGCCGAGGAGGCCATGGCGTACCCGTTCCAGGTCCTGGTCAACAACGCCGGCGCGGTGCGCAGCTTCGCGCCCCTGCACGAGGTCGAACCGGAACTGTTCCGTGAGATCGTCGAGCTGAACCTCACCTCGGTGTTCCTGTCGATGCGCTTTCTGATCCCGACCATGGTGGCGGCCGGCAGCGGATCCGTCATCAACCTGTCGTCGATCTCTGGCGTGGTCGGTCACGATGTCGCGCCCGGCTACCAGTCAGCCAAGGGCGGTGTGCGGGTGCTGACGAAGAACGGGGCGATCACGTACGCCTCGTCCTGGATCCGCGTGAACTCGCTCCACCCCGGGATCATCGCTACCCCGATGGTCGCCGAGCAGCCTGCTTGGGCCACCGAAGCGTTCGTCGGGAGCACCCCGATGGGTCGCGCAGGGACCCCCGACGACATCGCCCACGCCGCTGTCTACCTGGCGAGCGATGAGTCGGCGTTCGTCACCGGCGCGGAGATGTACATCGACGGAGGGTTCACAGCGGTATGAGCGAAGAACTGCGATCCCCGAGCACCGAGCAGGGCACGCCTGCGGCTCGGACGCCGATCATCGAGGCCCGCGGCATCGTCAAGCGCTTCGGCGGTGCGGTGGCGGTTGATGACGTCAGCATCGCTGTCGAGCCAGGAGAGATCCACGGGTTGGTCGGTGAGAACGGTGCCGGTAAATCCACGCTGATGCGAGTGCTCGCCGGTGTGCTCGCACCCAACGATGGATCGGTGTGGGTGGACGGTCACCAGCTCGATCCGGGGAACACCCGGGAGGCACTCGATGCCGGGGTGTCGCTCGTGCACCAGGAGCTGAGCCTGGTGCCCGAGATGACGGTGGCGGAGAACATCCTCCTCGGGTCCACCCCCACCCGGGCCGGCTTCATCGACGCCCGACGCCAGCGTCAGGTGGCTGCCGAGGCGCTCGAGGAGATCGGGGTCACCGTCGACCTCGACGAGCCGATCGCCCGGCTCTCGGTGGCCCTGCGGCAGTTCGTGGAGATCGCCCGGGCCATCGCCCGAAAGCCCCGGGTGCTGATCCTCGACGAGCCGACGGCGACCCTCACGCCTGCGGAGACCGAGTACCTGCTGGACATGCTCAAGCGGCTCGCCAGCCGTGGCCTGGCCATCCTCTACATCTCCCACCGCATCCCGGAGATCTTCGCTATCTGCGACCGGGTCACGGTCCTGCGTGACGGCTCGCTCGTGACCAGTGAGGGCATCGGTGATCTGACGCCGCAGTCCGTGGTGGAGCACATGGTCGGTCGTGATCTGCAGCTCGATCTCGAGAGCCGACGATTGAACCCCGACATCGGCGAACCGGTGCTGTCGGCCCGTGGCGTGAAGGCCCCCGGGGTCAACGACATCGACCTCGACGTCCGGGCCGGCGAGATCGTCGGACTCGGAGGGCTGGTCGGCGCCGGCCGCACCGAACTGGTGCGCGCGATGATCGGTGCCGACCCCCGCTCCGGCGGCGAGATGACGATCACCCTGGGTGGCACGCCTCGCCGCATCACGGGCTACCGCGCCGCGATCGCCGCCGGAACCGCCTACATCCCGGAGGAGCGTCGCAGCGACGGTCTGGCGCTGACGATGACGGTGGTCGACAACATCGCGCTCCCCAACCGCTCGGCGTTGTCGCGTTCCTTCGTCCTGCAACGTCGTCGCATCGCGGAGTTCGCGACCGCACTGGCCGAGGCGGTCAACCTGCGTCCCCCGGAGATCGAGCGCGAGGTGGGCCAGTACAGCGGGGGCAACCAGCAGAAGGTGGTGCTGGCCAAGTGGCTCGGGCGCAAGCCGGACGTCATCGTCCTCGATGAGCCGACCCGAGGGGTGGACGTCGGCGCCAAGGTCGAGATCCACCGGCTGATCCGTGAACTGGCGGATGAGGGTGCAGCGGTGCTGGTGGTCAGCTCCGATCTCCCCGAGCTGCTCGAACTGTCCGACACGATCCACGTCGTCCGCGATGGCCGCATCGTCGGTGTCCTGCCCGGTGCGGAAGCGGATGAGACCGCGGTCATGGCGCTGGCGTCCGGGCAGCAGGAGGTAGATGTCGCATGACTCCGGAGACCTCGTCACCCATCAAGGCCAAGCCACCCGTCGCGCAGATCGAGCAGGAACTGGAGCAGAAGGCCTTCAAGCTGTCCGAGTGGATGGCGCAGCAGGGCATCTTCCTCTTCACCGCCGTGCTCGTGCTGTTCGCGCTGGTGTTCATCGACGGCTTCGCCAGCCTGCCGAACCTCACGGACGTGTTCAACCGTGCTGCACCCATCGGCATCGTCGCCGCAGGCATGACCTTCGTGGTCATCAGCGGCAACTACCTCGACCTCTCCGTGGTGGCACAGGTCGCGACCGCCGCGGTCGTGCTCATCGCGGTCACCAACGCGGTGGGGCTCGTTCCAGCGATCCTGTTCGCCATCCTCATCGCGCTGGTCTACGGCATCGTCAACGGCATCGCCGTGGGGGGGTTCAAGGCCAACGCGGTCATCGTCACCCTCTCCACGACCTTCATCGGCCTGGGGATCCTGCGGTGGCTGACGGGCGGCAGCATCTACTTCGGCGACAGCGACGGCCCGATCCGCACCTTCGGCACCACCCGGATAGGCCCACTCCCGCTCGCCATGATCCTGTTCATCGTGGTCACGCTGCTGTTGTCCCTGGTGCTCACGCGGACCAACTTCGGGTTCATGGTGCGCGCCTACGGCTCGAACCGCGAGGCCACCCGGCTCGCCGGTGTGAACACCCCGCTGGTGGTCATCGGTGCGTTCACCATGTCCGCATTGGGTGCCATGCTGGGCGGTTTCGTTCTGGCGGCGTTCTCCAACACCGCGGTGTCAGCGATGTCGACCGGGTACGACTTCCGGGCGTTGGCGGCCATCATCGTGGGCTGCACCAGCGTCTTCGGTGGCCGGGGCAGCGTGATGAGAACGTTGCTGGGGGTCGTGTTCGTGAGCGTGCTCACCAACATCATGGTGCTCTCAGGGTTGGGCTTCGGCTTCCAGCAGATGGCGATCGGGTTGTTGATCGTGCTGGCGGTGTCGGTTGACGCGCTGGCCAGGAAGACGAGGGTGTCATGACCCAGACACAGACCGAGCCGCAGCTTCCGTCCGGCGAGGAGTCGGCCACCTCCACGAGCGACGGGTTGGTCGCGCGGGTGCGCCTCATCCTCGCGCGGCGGACCGAGGGCCGTGCCGTCGCCCTGCTGATGGTGGTGTGGGTGTTCACCCTCATCTTCGAGCCGTTGGTCTGGACCTCCTACGAGGTCACGCTCGGTAGGATCTCCCTGGTGGGCCTGGTCGCCCTCGGGTTGACCGCCGTCATCCTCATGGGCGAGCTCGACCTCGCGGTCGCCAGCACACTGGCGGTCTCCGGCGTCATCATGGCGAGCTTCGACAGCCTGGCTGTCGGGGTGCTGGCTGCGCTCGCCACCGGCCTGATCGTCGGTGCGGTCAACGCGTTCTTCGTCGTCGTGGTGGGCATCAACTCCTTCATCGCGACCCTCGGGATGCTGTTCTTCCTGCGCGGTGCGGCGTTCGTGATCTCCAATGAGGCGCCGGTCCGCATCGCTGATGTGGACGCAGGGATCGCCTTCGGGCAACCGATCATCGGGCCGTTGACGCCCAGGATGCTGATCTTCATCGCCGCGTTCGTGGCGCTCTACATCTTCCTGTCGCACGTCCGCGTCGGTCGCGAGTTCTACGCGGTGGGCGGCAACCGTCAGGCCGCCCGCGACGCCGGCATCCCGGTCACGCGTCGCGTGTTCACGGGGTTCATGATCTCCGGCTTCATCGCCTCGCTCGCCGGGGTGATCAACACCCTGGAGCGCACCGCGGCCGACCCGACGGCGGGTTCGACGGTGCTGCTCGCGAGCTTCGCTGCGGCCATCATCGGTGGGGTGCTCCTCAACGGTGGCCGCGGCTCGGTCTTCGGGACCCTGATCGGTGCGTCCGCCCTCGGCATGCTCCAGGTGGCGCTCACGCTCTCCGGGGTCCAGGTGGACGTCCAGAACATCGTGATCGGTTCGGTGCTGCTCCTCGCGGTCATCACCGATCCCAGCAGTCTCCGGGCGGCGGCGGTGACCGCACGCGCCCTCGTCCGGAGTCGTTC
>PWWI01000265.1 GCA_003561535.1 Nitriliruptoraceae bacterium | reverse complement strand
TCCTGCGCGTACGCAGGAGCACCGAGCATGACCACCAGCGCGGACGTGACCACCCCCAACTTCAACAGACGCTTCACCGTGTCCTCCAGGTCGACTCGTTGGTTCGGTGGCCTCGCGAGGTGCCATCGGCGCGGCACTGCGCACGAGACCCTGCCCGGTTCCACCGGTACGGTCGGGGACGCTACGGAGGGGGGGTTTCTCCGCCGTTGATCTCGCGTTTCCACCGTGTTTCGTGTCCCGAGGAGCTTCCGCCCGTGACGATCAGGGTCGCACTGGCGCAGCTGGGCGCCCAGGTCGGCGACATCGACGGCAACGTCGAGCGCCTCCTGGCCGCCTGGCAGGCCGCCGCCGACCAGGGTGTCGAGCTGCTGGTCGCCACCGAGCTGACCATCACCGGCTACCCGCCGGAGGACCTGCTGCTGAAGCCGGAGTTCGTGGCCGCCAACCTCGCCGCTCTCGATCGCCTGGCTGCCGAGGGGCCGACCGGTTGCACCGCGGTGCTCGGCTTCGTCGGGGCAGGCGAGGGCGACGCCACCGACGCCGCCCACTGGGACGTGGCCCTGGCGACCCGCGACCTCACCAACTCGGCCGCGGTGCTGCGGGACGGCGCGGTCGTCGCCACCTACGACAAGCTGCGACTACCCAACTACGGGGTGTTCGACGAGGCTCGCTACTTCACCCCCCGCGACCTGCCCTGCGTGGTGGAGGTCGCCGGTGTCCGCGTCGGGGTCACGGTCTGCGAGGACCTGTGGACCGAGGAGGGTCCCGTCCAGGCGGCGGCTCGTGCCGGCGCCCGGCTCATCGCCAACCTCAACGCCTCGCCCTACCACCGCGGCAAGCGCCACGACCGCGAGCACTGGGCCCGCCACCACGCGCGGCGCGCCAGCGCCCCGGTGGTGTACTGCAACGTGGTGGGAGGCCAGGACGAGGTCGTCTTCGATGGCGACTCCTTCGTGGTCGACGCCGACGGCGAGGTGGTGGCTCGCGGCGCCCAGTTCCGCGAGGACCTCGTCGTGGTCGACCTCGAGGTGGACCGCGTCGACGAGCAGGACGTGCCGGCCGCGCGGGCCGTCCGCCCGGCGATCACCTGGCGACCGACCGAGCGCCTGGACGAGCTCGGGGAGGTCTGGCACGCGCTGACCCGCGCCACCCGGGACTACTGCCATCGCAACGGCTTCCGCCAGGGCATCGTCGGGCTGTCGGGGGGGATCGACTCGGCGGTGGTCGCGGCGCTGGCGGCCGACGCGCTGGGCGGAGAGCACGTCCTGACCGTGGCGATGCCCTCGCCCTACTCCTCCCCCGGCTCGCTGACCGACGCGGCCGCCTGCGCCGAGGCGCTCGGCACCGATCACCACGTGCTCGCGATCGGCGGACCGCTGGCGGCCGTGGGCGAGATGCTCGGCGACCTGGTGGTGACCGGCTTCGGTCGCCCCGACGGACAGCAGCCGGGCGTGGCCTACGAGAACCTCCAGTCGCGGCTGCGCGGGCTGACCCTGATGGCGTTGTCGAACGAGAACGGCGCCATCGTGCTGACGACGGGCAACAAGTCCGAGTACGCCGTCGGCTACGCCACCCTCTACGGCGACATGTCCGGCGGGTTCGCGCCGATCAAGGACATCCCCAAGCTGCTGGTCTACGAGCTGGCGCGCTGGCGCAACACCGACGCCGAGGTGATCCCGGAGGCGACGATCACCAAGCCCCCCTCCGCTGAGCTGCGCCCGGGGCAGCTGGACCAGGACTCGCTGCCGGACTACGAGGTCCTCGACGACCTCGTGACCGGCTACGTCGAGCTGGACCTCTCCATCGCCGAGCTCGTCGAGCGGGGCCACGAGGACGCGGTGGTCCGGCGGGTGGTCCAGCTGATCGACCACGCCGAGTTCAAGCGTCGCCAGGCCGCGCCCGGCCCGAAGATCACGGCGCGGGCCTTCGGTCGGGACCGTCGGGTACCGATCACCAACGGTTGGCGGGGCTGAGCCGACCTCAGCCGCGGGACGGCAGCGGCTCGTGGGTGCCTCGGGCACCGCGGCGATCCGGGTGCTCCGCCGGTGCGGGCCGGGCCGCCAGGCGCGAGGGGCGGACGGCGACGGCCACGCCGGTGACCACGGCGGCCACGGCGAGGAAGGCGACGCCCGGTGCCGTCGCGTCGGCCACGGCACCGTTGACCGCGGCCGCGATCGGCCGGGAGCCCAGGAAGGCCATGGACCACAGGGCCATCACCCGACCGCGCAGGGCGTCGGGGAGCCGGCTCTGGAGCAGGGTGCTCAGCGAGGTCAGCGACATCGTCATGCCCGCCCCACCGATGACGAACCCGACGACCGCGAGCGCCGGCAGCGGCGCGATCCCCGCCAACGCGGTGCCGGTCGCCAGCAGCACCAACCCGTGGAGCGCGACCAGCTCGAGCCCGAACCGCAGCCGCAGCCGGGACAGGCCGAGGAAGATCAGACCGGCGCCGACACCGAAGGAGGACGCGAACACCCCGACGAGGGTGGCGTCGGCGCCGAAGCCCGCAGCCAGGGATGGGGTCAGCGTGATCACCGGGTCGGCGCCGATACCGATCGCCGCCACGCCCAGCAGGAGGAGCCCGATGCCACGGTCCTGCCGCAGGTAGCGCACCCCGGCCCGGGCGCGTCGGTCCCCGCCACCGGACCCCTCAGCGTGGCTACGGATCGGCAGGGGCACCAGCACCAGCGCGAACAGCAGGTTCGTCCCGGCGGCCACCCCGAAGGCCGCCGCCGGCCCCAGCGTGGCGGCGATGGTGGCCCCGAGGGCGGGCCCAGCGGCACGCGCGACGGTGAAGGGGATCGAGTTCACCGCCACCGCCGCCGCCAGCTCGCTCGGACGCACCAGCGACGGGATGAGGGCGTTCATCGCCGGCCCGCCGACGACGAACCCGATGCCGACCACCAGCGCGGTGGCCACGACCGGCCAGGCCCCGGGGAGACCCTCCACGCCGACCACCGCGATCCACAGCGCCAACCCACCCGAACCCGCCGCCGCGATGAGGCGTCCGGCGATCACCTGCCGCCGGCGGTCCCCACGGTCAGCCAGGGCACCGCTGAGCGGGGCGAACAGCAGCTGCGGCCCGAACTGCGCGACGCTGACCAGCCCGACGACCAGCGCCGAGCGCGACAGCTCCCAGGCGATGATCGCCGCCACGATGTTGTGGACCCAGATCCCGGCCGTGGACAACGCCTTGCCGGCGAAGAAGGGACCGAACACCGGGTCGGCGAGCAGCTGCCACGAGGTGCGCGGAGGTGCGTCCTCGGGCAGCACCGGGCTCTCACGACGCAGGCGCGCGATCACGGTGCCACCTCGGCGGCATCGAACCCGCCGAGGAGCCGCTCGAGGAGGACGTGGAGGGTGTCGACGTCGGCCGGTCCCCAGTCACCTACCGCGCGGGCCAGCACGGCCCGGCGCCGCGCCGAGACCTCGGCCAGCAGCGCGCGTCCGGGCCCTGTGAGGTGCAGCCGGGCGCGGCGTCCGTCGTCGCTGCAGGCGTGCCGCTGGAGCAGCCCGGCCGCGACCGCACGGTCCACCGTCCGGCTCGCGGTCGACGGGTCGACGACCAGCGCCTCGGCGACCGCCCCGATGGTCGGGGCGTGCTCGGCGCGCTCGACCAGCCGCAGCACCCGGATCGCCTGCAGGCCGACCGTCCCGGCCAGCTCCCCCAGGACCGCCCGGCGGTAGCCAGGACGCTGCAGGACACGGCGGACCTCCACGAGGGCGTCGTCGAGACGGTCGAGGACCGCAGGGTCCAGCGGCGATGGGGCGAGGGTGTGATCGGCAGCGATCGGCATATATGTGTACGTACCACATATCTGTCCCGCTCGCGAGGCGCTCACCCGTCCGGACGGGT
The DNA here is from genome assembly GCA_003561535.1 of Nitriliruptoraceae bacterium. Lineage (GTDB taxonomy): Bacteria > Actinomycetota > Nitriliruptoria > Nitriliruptorales > Nitriliruptoraceae > T1Sed10-7. The sequence goes on along the minus strand of PWWI01000265.1, from coordinate 18,130 downwards.
CATCGGGTCCAGGTCGGCCGGGTCGAGGGGCCCTTCGGGGACATCGTCCAGATCGGGGACCTGACGGATGGTGTGCGCACCCGAGACCCTCAGGACCCGCTCGGCCCGGCGGGCGGCCCGGGCATCTCCACAGCGCACGCCCACCGCGACCGCACCCGGGACCAGGGGCGAGAACGTGCGCTCCCAGGAGCTGACCATGGTCGGGGCCAGTAGCAGGCTCGCCAGGGCCCCGACCGCTGCCCCGAAGAACGCACCGCCGCCGGCCCCGGCCCACACCACCGGCGCGGACACCCCTGCGGTGACGCCCAGCAGCACGGCCCCGAACACGGCGCCGGGGACCATGCCGATCAGCAGTCCCCGCAGCATCAGCCAGCCCAGCGCCAGGCTCGAGCCCTTGTCGGTCTGACGGTCGCCGTAGCGCCCCGCCGTGACCACCTCGATCGGTCCGAGGATCTCGATGTCGCTGCCGTCGACGCCGGCCCGGGACAGTCGGGCGATGGTCGCCCGCGCCGTCCGTCCGTCGTGGTGGAAGGCGACCAGGTCGGGGTGGCCGGGTGCCGCTGCCCCCTCGCCGCCCTCCTCGCCGGGGTCCCGAACGTAGGCCACCGCGCGCCACCTCCACCATCGCGCGTCGTCATCGATCGCGCATCCGTGGTCCGGAACCGGCACACTGTGCGGACCGCCATCGGATGATCCGCTGGACCCGCGGCGCTCACGCGCCACCGTCGGGCCGGCAGGAAGGCTCCTGAGGTGTCCGTTCACTCGTCAGTGGACGGGGCCGGCGCACGTCCTGGCCGCCCCGTCTCCATCCACGACCTCGCCGCCGCCAAGGCCCGCGGCGAACGGTTCGTGATGGTCACCGCCTACGACGCGGGTAGCGCCGCCCTGCTCGACGAGCTCGGCGTGCCGGTGCTGCTGGTCGGTGACAGCCTCGGCATGGTCGTGCTGGGCTACGACTCGACCATCCCCGTCACCCTCGACGAGATGCTGCACCACACCCGTGCGGTGTCGCGGGGGGCCCAGCACGCGCTGGTCGTCGGTGACCTGCCCTTCGGCTCCTACCAGGATGGGCCGTCCCAGGCGCTCAGCTCGGCGGTGCGGATGCTGAAGGAGGGCGGTGCCGCAGCCGTGAAGCTCGAGGGGGGCGGGCCGATGGTGGCGGCGACCGCCCACCTGGTCCGGGCCGGCATCCCGGTGATGGGCCACCTCGGCCTCACCCCCCAGTCGGTGCACCAGTTCGGTGGGTTCAAGGTCCAGGGCCGGGATCAGCAGGCCGCCGACCGGATCGTGGAGGACGCGGTGGCGCTGGCGGACGCCGGGGCCTTCGCCGTGGTGCTGGAGGCGGTGCCCGCCGACATCGGACGTCGCGTGACCGAGGCGATCGCGGTCCCGACGATCGGGATCGGGGCCGGTCCCGACACCGACGCGCAGGTGCTGGTGTGGCACGACCTCCTCGGCCTCACCGCGGGGCGGCTGCCGCGCTTCGTCAAGGCCTACGCCGACCTCCGGGCGGAGATCAGCGGCGCGATCAAGTCCTTCCAGAGCGAGGTGGCCGACGGGGAGTACCCGGGGCCGGAGCACACCTACTGACCAGCGGCCTGACCGACGACCGGGCTCACCGGGCCAGCTGGGCGAGCCGCGCGATGGCGCCCGGCGTCCGCGGTCCCCACCACCACAGGTCCATGCCGTCGACCAGGACCGCTCGCAGCCCCACCCGACCGAGTTCGGCCGCATCCGCCGGCCCGAAGGCGTAGGGCTCGTCGGGCAGCAGTACGACCCCAGGATCCAGAGCTCGAAGCTCGGCCAGACGGCACCGCGGGTAGCGGCCTTCCGGGTCGGCGGGCAGGACCTCCAAGCCGATCCGGTCCAGCAGGTCCCCCGCGTAGGGGGCACGACCGAGCAGCCACCATCCCTCCTCGTCGCCGCCCTGCGCCGGGTCGTCTCGCCAGACCGCACAGGCAGCCGGCCGCCGCCGGCTCGGCGGCTCGGACGCCGCCAGCGCCTCCTCGATGTCCTCGACGAGCCGGGCGGCCGCCTCGGGCACGTCGAGGGCGCGGCCAAGGCGGTGCAGGGTCTCGGGGAGCGCCGCCAGGGTGCGCACGCGCGTCACGTGCACCGCCAGCCCGGCCGCGCGCAGCCGCTCCACGTCCAGCTGCCGGTTCTCCTCCTCGTTGGCGAGCACGAGATCGGGTGCGAGCGAGACGATGGCCGCGACGTCGGGGTTCTTGGTCCCCCGGACCCTGCAGGCGTGGGGGAAGCCATCCGGCGGGGCCACGCACCACTCGGTGACGCCGACCAGGCGGTCCCCGAGTCCCCAGCTCCACAGCAGCTCGGAGAGGTTGGGAACCAGCGACACGATCCGCTCCACGGGGCTGGCGAGGACGAGCTCGTCGCCGAGATCGTCCCGCAGCGGCCCCGTGGCGTTCACGGCAGCTCGCGGGAGGGCAGGTGGACCCCCTCGACCTCCCGGGCGAGCACGTAGAGGTAGTCCGCGCACCGGTTCAGGTACCGCACCGGAGCGTCGTCGGGCAGCAGCCCGTCCCGGTCCATGGCCACGGTGTGCCGCTCGGCCCGACGGCACACGGCCCGGGCCAGGTCGAGCGCTGCGGCCGGTCGGTTGCCGCCGGGAACGACGAAGTGCTGCGGGAGTGGATGACGGGCCACGCAGGCGTCGATGCGGGCGTCGAGCTCCTCGACCATCGCGGTGTCGACGCGGCTGATGCCCACCTCCAGACGGTCCCAGTGATCCGCCCGGGTCGCCAGCTGGGCTCCGACGACGAACAGTTCCCGCTGGACGGTGAGGACCGCGTCGTGGAGGTCACCCTCCAGCTCGGCCCGCGCCAGACCCAACGCGCTGCAGGTCTCGTCCACGGTGCCGTAGGCGGTGGTGCGGACGTCGTGCTTGTCCACCCGCCCGCCGTACAGCAGTCCGGTCGTTCCGTCGTCTCCGGTCTTGGTGTAGACCTTCACTGCGCTCACCTCGGCTCACTGACTCAGCGGTACGGTGGGCGGGTGAGCGTAACCGGTGGTCCCGGCTGCGGACCGCCCAGCCCCACAGCCGGGACCGGGGACCGACCCCTCCTGTCCCTCCGAACTGCCCGAGGCTCCCGTGACCGATGCCCGTCCCCCCCGGCGCGACTTCCGCGTGCTGACCCGTCGCCGCGGTGGCTACGACGGCGCATCGATGGTGGACATCCAACTCCAGGTCGTCGCCACCGGCGCGCTGGTGTGGTCGCAGACCTTCTCCGACGCCCAGCAGGCCGACGACTTCCAACGTGAGCTCGAGGACGACCTCGCGTCGATGGATGCGACGTCGTTCCGGCGGAAGTACGGCGTCCCCTCGAGCACATGACCGCGCGCGCGCCGGCTGCCGACCCCGGGACCGCGACCCCAGCCGTCGTGGTCGATCCGGTCACCGTGCCCCGCGATGTCACCGGCCTGGTCGACGTCGACGCCTGCGTGCGGGCGCTCGGTCCCGCCGACGTGCTGGAGAGCGCCGACGGATCGGGGTGGCACTACGTGCTGCCCCACGGTCCTTGGCGCCTGACCGACGACGGACGACGCAGCTGGCTGGAGGCCGACGGTCGGCGGGTCCGCGACCTCGGTCCCGATCCCTTCGCGGCGATCGACCGGGTCGGCCACGAGCTCGGGGCGCACCCCGAGGCCCCCGCCGATCCGGGCCTGCCACCGCTGACGGGCGGCCTGGTCGGCGCGCTGGCCTACGACCTCGCCCGCCGCGTGGAGCGACTCCCCCAGCTCGCGGCCGACGATCGAACCGGCCCCCTGCTCTCTCTCAGGGTCGCCGAGGTGGTGTGCGCCATCCCCCCAGCGCGTGATCGCGCGCTGCTGGTGGCCCGACCGCTGCCCGCCACCCTCGCCGGTGGCCACGACCCCCATCGTCGGGCGCGGGAGGCGATCGCCCGCGCACGGGGGCGGCTGGGCGACGCCGCCCGCCGTCGGCAGGAAGGGCGGTCACGGTCACGGCCCACGGCCCCGCCGGTGCCGCCGCAGGTCGCCTGGACCAGCCTCCCCCGACCCGACCACCTCGCGGCGGTCGAGGCGGTCCTGGCGGCGATCGGGGCCGGACAGGTGTTCCAGGTCAACCTCGCCCAGCGGCTGTCGGCACGGTGGCCCGGGGACGTCCATGAGCTGTACCGCGCGCTGCGGTCGGCATCGCCGGCCGCCTTCGGCGCCGCGCTGCCCGACGTCGGCGTCGCCTCCATCTCGCCCGAGACCTTCCTCGCGGTGGACGGGGCGCGGGTGCGGACCCGCCCGATCAAGGGCACCCGGCCACGGGCCGGGGACGCCGCGCTGGATGCCGCCCTGGCCGACGACCTGGCCACCGCCGCGAAGGACCGCGCTGAGAACGTGATGGTCGTCGACCTCGAGCGCAACGACCTCGGCCGCGTCTGCCGCCCCGGCTCCATCGAGGTTCCGGAGCTGACACGGGTGGAGGCCCACCCGACGGTCTGGCACCTGGTGTCCACGGTGCAGGGCGAGCTCACCGCCGGGACCGGCTACGGCGAGCTGCTGCGGGCCACCTTCCCCTGCGGCTCCATCACGGGAGCGCCGAAGATCGCGGCCATGGCGCTGATCGAGCAGCTGGAGCGGGTCCGACGGCGGTGGTACTGCGGAGCGATCGGGTTCCTCTCCCCCGGTCACGCCCGCCTGTCGGTGGCGATCCGAACGGCCGCGCTGCGCCCCGACGGCGTCGTCGACCACGGGGCCGGCGGTGGCATCGTCGCGGACTCCGAGCCGAGCAGCGAGCACGCGGAGACGCTGGACAAGGCCGCGGCGTTCCTGCGGGCGGTCAGCGCGATCCGCGTCGTCGACGCTCCCCCGACCGGGCCCGGCAAGCCGGCCACGCCGGACGCGGGGGTGCTGCGGACGTGACCGAGACGATGGTGTGGGTGGACGGACGGCTCGTGCCGTCACACCTGGCCACCGTCAGCGCCCTCGACCGGGGCCTGCGCTCGGGTGAGGGCGTGTACGAGACCCTGCGGGTCCGTGAGCAGCGCAGCTTCCGGCTCGTCGCCCACCTCGACCGGCTCCAGGCCGGGGCGGGCACCCTCGGGATCCGGGTCGATCCCGCCACGATCCGCGCGGGCATCGCCGCGGTGGTCACGGCCAACGACCACCTCGGCGACGACGTGGTCGTGCGCGTCACCTGCACCGCCGGGCCCATGGACCTGACGACACCCTTCCCGGGGACCGGTGTCGGCCCACCGACGGTCGTGATCACCGCCCAGCGGACCCGCGCTCCGGGTGCGCCCCCACGACCGCCGGCCCGCGGGCGCCTCGTCGACCTGCGACGCGAGCTCCCCATGATCAAGTCGACGGCGTACCTGCTGTCGCTGGTCGCCCAGCGTGAGGCACGTGCCCACGGCGCCAGCGACGCCATCCTGTGCGATCCCGCGGGCCGCCCACTGGAGGCAGCCACGGCCAACCTGGCCGCGGTGGTGGACGGCCGCCTGGTCACGGCGCCGGTCAGCGCCGGCATCCTGGCCGGCGTCACCCGCACGGCCCTGTGCGAGGTGGCGGCGGGCTGCGGCCTGGTGGTGGAGGAGCGGACACTGGAGCGCGAGGAACTGCTCGCCGCCGAGGAAGCCCTGTTGACCTCGGCGGTGCGGGGCGTGCAGCCGTTGGTGAGCGTCGATGCCCGGGCGATCGGCGACGGGGCCGCCGGCCCGGTGACCGCCCGGCTGCGCGCGACGCTCGACGCCCTGATCGATGCCACGGCCGAGCCGCTGGTCCTCAGTCGACCTGCAGACGGCTGAACCGCACCCCCGCGTGGGTGCGGTAGCGCTTGTTCACCCCGATCAACACCGGGGTCAGGGACTCGAGCACCATCGACAACCGCAGCGCACCGACCGCGACCCCCCGCGCGCCCTCGATGCGGTCGGCGAGATCGACCACCAGGTCGACGGCCTCGGGGTCGTCGCCCGCGACCAGGATGTCCTCGTCGACCGGGCGGTCCAAGTCGCCCAGCACCCGCGCGGCCACGGTGTTGAACGCCGACACCACCCGGGCCTCGGGGAAGCGCTCGGCGATGTGCTCGGCGATCGAGCCGGCCTCGACCGTGATCGGGTAGGCCCCGCGACGGTCGAATGCCAGCGGGTTCACCATCGAGACGATCACCGAGGTGGTCGCGGTCTGGGCGATCGAGTCCAGGTTGGCCTCGAACCCGTCGAAGGGGACAGCGAGCACCACCACTGCAGCGCCCCCGGCGGTGGCGTTGTCGGTGCCGGTGATCGCGGCGGCGCCGGCTCCCAGTTCATCGGTGAGCGTCGCCGCCGCGGCTGCGCCGCGCTCGGCGTCCCGGGAGCCGAGCACCACCTCGACGCCGGCCAGGGCCAAACGGGCTGCCAACCCCCGTCCCATGGCTCCGGTGCCGCCGATGATCGCAACAGGTCCTGACATCTCTGCTCCTGGTCGTGCGGGGGTACGGGGTGAGCGGGAACGGTCGTGATACGAGCAGTCTCGACATCACAGGCCACGACGGGCGTCACCGAGCTAGACTGCACCCGCGGCGCCGGCAGGCTAGCCGGACCGTGTTGTGGTGACGCACTCGGGACCTGGCGGTCTGAGCCGTCCCACGGGTCATCGGCGACGAGGGAGGCCGAGGTGCCAGCGCGACCGGACGGCGGTCTCCGTTGGCACCGTACGACCGTCGACGGTAGGACCGTCGCCTACGGGGACGCTGGTGACGGCCCGGCCGTGGTGTTCCTGCACGGGTGGGGACTGACGGCCCGCTCCTACGCCCAGACCTTCCCCCTGATCGCCGCCAGCGGATCCCGCGTGATCGCGCCGGCGTTGCCCGGCTTCGGACGCAGCGACCCGCTGGAGGGCGAGTACACGTTCCCGCGGCTGGCCAACTGGGTCCTCGAGCTCCTCGACATCCTGGACCTGCGCGACCCCGTGACCTTGGTCGGGCACTCCTTCGGTGGTGGGGTCGCGACGGCGACCGCCTGGGAGCAGCCCGACCGGGTGCGCGCGCTCGTGCTGGTCAACTCCGTCGGCGGCTCGGTGTGGAAGGAGTCGCGCAAGGGCTTGCGGAGCCTGGCGGACCGCCCGCTGTGGGACTGGGGCCTGCACCTGCCGGGCGAGTTCCGTCGTCGGGGCTACCGCCGGGTCCTGCCGGTGGTGGTGCGCGACCTGGTCGGCAATGCCCTCGCCAACCCGGGAGCGATGCGGCGTGCGGGCGACCTCGCGCGCACCGCCGACCTGCGGGTGGAGCTGACCACCCTCGCGGAGAACGGACTGCCGGTCTCGATCCTGTGGGGGGCGGAGGACCAGGTCGTGCCCGAGGCGACCTTCCTGGCCATGTGCGACGCAGCTGGTGCCCCGGGTGACATCATCCCCGAGGCCGGCCACTCCTGGCTGATCGCCGACCCCGAGGGCTTCGGCGAGCTGGTCACCAACTCCCTGACGGTCCAGCAGACCCTCGCCGAGCGCACCGCCGACCCGGATCGTCTCCGGGAGGAACAGGACGACCCGATCGGTCGCAGCGCCTGAGGACACCGAACGGGCCCGGACCTGGGTCCGGGCCCGTGGTGTGGGGGAGCTGGGATCAGCCCGTGTTCTGCAGCCCTGCCGACAGCCCCGCCACCGTGGTCTTGACGACCAACTGGTCGAAGGGGTCGGGCTCGTCCTGCGAACGCAGTCGCGACAACGTCGCGAGCTGCAGTAGCGACAGCGCGTCGATGTCGGGCCGACGCAGCGCCACCGCCGCACGCAGCGCGGGCTGACGCTCCAGGAGCGACTCCTGACCGGTCACCTTGAGCAGCCACTCCTCGGTCAGCTCCCACTCCGCCATGATGGCCTCGGTGAGCGTGGGATCGTTGCCGAGCTCGAGCGCGGAGCGACCGAGCAGCTTGTCGGCCTTCGCCAGGCTCATCTCGGCCATCTCCAGCACGGGCTGGAAGAACGGCCACTCGCGACGCATCGCTCGCAGCAGGTCCAGACCACCCTCCTGTTCTCCCACGGCGGCCAGACCGGTGCCCACGCCGTACCAGCCGGTGAGGTTGACCCGGCTCTGGGACCAGGCGAACACCCACGGGATCGCCCGCAGCGACGACAGGTCGCGGGCCTTGGTCCGGTGCGCCGGACGCGACCCGATCGCCAACTGCCCGATCTCGTCGTAGGGGGTCGCCAAGGTGAAGTACTCGGCGAAGCCCTCGGCGTCGAGCAGTTCCCGGAAGCGACGCTCACTGGCGACGGCCATCTGGTTGGCCACGTCGGCGAACCGTTCCTCCTGCCGCCACGCACGCTCCTCGGCGTGGGGGGTGGAGGTCGCCAGCACCGCGTTGACGGTGCGCTCCAGGTGGCGACGTCCGGTGTTCACCGAGCGGTACCGAGCGAAGATGACCTCGCCCTGCTCGGTGACCTTGAACCGTCCGTCGACCGAGCCTCCGCCCTGGCCCCGGATCGCCCGGTTGAGCGGACCGCCCCCCCGGCCCATCGAGCCACCACGACCGTGGAAGAAGGTCAGCTTGATGTCCTGGTCGCGGGCCCACCGGGCCAGCTGGCCCTGGAGCTGGTGCAACGCCACGTGGGCCGCGAGCAGGCCCGCGTCCTTCGCCGAGTCGGAGTAGCCGATCATCACCTCGAGCTCGCGCCCGGCCGCCTCCAGCCGCTCCCGCTCCCCCGGTACCGCCAGCAGCTCGTCGAGGACCTGGGGCGCACGCTGCAGATCGGCCCGGGTCTCGAACAACGGCACGACGCTCAGACGGAAGTTCGCGAGCTCCTCGTCGGTCAACGCCGCCCGGACCAGAGCCCGGACGGCGAGGATGTCGGCAGCCGTGGTCGTGAAGGAGATGATGTAGCGGTAGCAGGCCTCGGGGCCGTAGCGCTGCTGCAGGTCCCACATCGCCCGGATCGTGTCCAGGGCCTCGCGAGCCTCGTCGCTGCTCGGCTCCGTGCCCTCGGGCCAGTCGTCCTGGACGAGCGTCGCCAGCGCGTCCACGTCGCCGGCCGTCCCCGGCAGCAGATCGTCCAGCACCCGCTCGTGGACCGCGGCGTGCTGACGGATCTCCAGCGAAGCGAGGTGGAAGCCGAAGCTCTCCGCCCGCCACTTCAGATCCTGGATCACGCCGTAGGCGAGTCGTGGGTTGCCACCGTCCAGCAGCGAGCGTTGCACCAGGTCGAGATCGGCGACGAACTCTTCCGGACCGCCGTAGGCGCCGTCCTCAGCGAGCCGGGTCGCGCGGAGCCGATCCGCCGACAACTCCAGTTTGTGACGGTAGGGCTGCTCCGGCGCGACACGTTCGAGCTCGTCCGCAGCCTCGCTCGCCCGCGACCGGTCCTCGGCCAGGCTCCGCTCGAACTCCTCGGTCACGGGGGCGCCGCTGGCAGGATCCGCCGTCAGGCTCAGCGCTACGGCCCGGGTGTGCTCCTCGAGGCGGAGCAACGCTTCCTCGGCGTAGCGCTTCCCGGTCTCGCGGGTCACGTCAGCGGTCACGAAGGGGTTGCCGTCCCGGTCCCCGCCGACCCAGCTCCCGTAGCGCATGAAGGCGCCGGTCAGCGGCTCCCTCCCGCCGACGGTGGTCGGGTCGAGGGCGCGATCGACCTCACGGTAGACGTCGGCGACCACCTGGAAGACCTGTTGGCCGAGCACCGCGATCACCCGCTCCACCTCGTCGATCGGCTGTGGCCGCGTGGGGCGGAACGGCGAGGTGCGCCACAGGTTCGTGACCTCCTCCACCAATCGCCGGCGGATGTCCTGGATCAGGGCGTCGTCCACCTCGATCTCGTCGAGTCGCTTCAACTCAGCCGCGATGCGGCGCAGGATCCGGGTGACCGAGCGGCGTCGCGCCTCCGTCGGGTGGGCGGTGAACACGGGGTGGATCCGCAGACGTTGCACCAGACGACGGGTGTCCTGCTTGCCGATCAGGGAGGTGACCTCGCTGACCCCGGCGACGATGCCCTCGCCGTCGACCTGGCCGGCGCGTCCCTTCATCCGGCTGGTCTTGATCCGTTGACGGTCCTCGGCGATGTTCAACAGCAGACAGTGGGCCGTCAGTCCGTAGGCGATCTTGCGCCCGATGTCCGGGGGGAGCTCGGCCACCTCGGCGAGCAACTCGTCGACCGAGCCGCTCCCGGTCGCACGCTGTCGGACGACGGCGTCACGCAGCCAGGTGACCTTGTCGACGAAGTCCTGCCCTTCGCACTCGGCGAGGGCGTCCTCCAGGACGCCGGCCAGCAGCGCGACCTCGTACTGGAGGCCTTCGGGGAGTTGCGGCGGCAGTGGGCGGAGGGGATGGCGAGTAGCCACGTTGATCCCGTCATCGACGACGACACGTTGCGACGCACGCTAGTCAGGGGGCGGCACCTCTCGACCTGACCTACCTGTCCGGAGGTCCCTTGGCATCCGGGGACGTGGACGGTCCGCGCCGCTGCGACACACCCTGGGGTTCAGCCCTGGGGTTCAGCCCTGGGGTTCAGCCCTCGTCGAGGTCCTCCAGCCCGAGCGCCACCGTCCGTCGGCGGTGCCCGGTGAGGACCTCCATGGCCAGACGCTTGACCTGCGACTCCGCGGACGTGCCCTGCTGCGCCGCAGCGCCGGCGAACAGCACCTTCAGCGCATCCGTCTCGCCCATCGCCTCCTGGTAGCTGGTCAGGGCACGGCCCAGGAGGTCACCGGAGAGCTGTCGCGCCCGGCTGACCCCGTCCTCGTCGAGGAGCTGCTCCTTGAGCTGCTCGACCGCTTCGGACTCGAACTCCTCCCGACCCGCGATCGCCTCGGTCACCAGCTGCCCGGTGTCATGGTCGAGGACCGGCGCGATCGCGGTGGCGAAGTCGGCCGCGATCGGCAGGCCGAGCGCGAAGAACACACTGGCCCCGAACCAGTCGTCGAGGGGTGCCCGGTCGAAGTAGGCGTCGAAGTGCGGCTTCATGGCGTCCATCAGGAGCTCGGGCTCTTCGACCCTGGCCGCGAGGTCGGCGTGGAGCGTCCGGTAGGCGGCGAGCTCGTACTCGACGACAGCGGCAGCACGGTCGGCGGTTGCAGCGTCGGGAGCGACCGCGATCACGCGGGCTGCGGCGTCGATCGCCCGCAGCTGCCCGTAGGCCAGGGCCCCGAGGAGCTCGGCCGTCGCCGCCGCCCGGGCTTCGGGCGTGGGTGCTTGGGGTGTGTCGCTCACGATCAGGTCGCCCTCCGCGGCCGCCATCCGAGCCGCTCCGAGATCTCCCGCGCGGACCGCAGCACGCGCAGCGCGATGGTCTCCGGCTCCGGGAGCCGGGCCGTGGGGGCCACGATACCGACCGCAGCCACGGCCTTGCCGGTGTGGTCGAACACCGGAGCGGCGACACCCGAGGCCCCGGGCTCGAGCTCGTCGCGGGTGTAGGCGACCCCTCGTTGACGGACCGACTGCAGCTCGGGGTTGCGGGCACCCTCCGGGAGGAAGGCCAGCAGCGCCTTCCCGTGAGCCGCGACGCCCAGGGGGTGCCGGAACCCGACCCGGTAGTTGACCTGCACGAAGCGGTCGCCGGGCTCGATGACCTCGACGACCACCAGGTCGTCGCGATCTCGGACCGCGAGGCAGGCCGTCTCGCCGGTGTCATCCGACAGCGAGCGCAGCGGCGGACCGGCCAGGCGTCGGACCTCCAGACCCTGCGCGGCCCGAACGCCGAGCTCCAGCATCGACAGGCCGAGCCGGTAACGGCGCGTCTCCGCATCCCGGGTGACGAAGCCCTCCGCGACGAGGGTGTCGAGCAGGCGGTAGAGCACCGCCCGGTCGAGCCCCGTGCTCTCGGCCAGCCCGGAGACGGTTGCCCCGTCGTTGTGTTCCCCCAGCGCGTTCAGCAACGACAGCCCCCGCGAGAGGGTGCGTGACCCGCTGGATCGCCGACCGCTCCTGACATCGACCTCGGTCTCGCTCACGGGGCTCCCTCCTCCCATCGCAGCCAGTGACACCGGGTGGTCCGGTGCTATCGGTGGTCTGCTCGGGATCCGCGTCGCCGCACACCAGCGTGCGGTGGTCGCGTGAGTGTGCTGCGCGACCCGCGCACGGTCAAGGCCTGGAGCCCGACTGAACGGCCGGACCCCGCGAACCCGAGGGCACGGCTGAGCGCCCGCGACGCAGCCTCGCGGGCAGCCTGTCACCCATCGCTACCATCCCCGCCGTGACGGCGTTCGTCACGATCCCGACGAGAAGGACGGTCCGTGGCCGAGGAGATCGAGAAGCTACTGGGTGGCTCACGCCGCGCCTTCGACACGTTGTTCGAGTCGCGCATCCTGTTCCTCAAGGGCCCCCTGGAGGACGATGTCGCCGACAACCTCGTTGCGCAGCTGCTCGCTCTCGACGCTGCCAGCGACGAGGACATCAGCCTCTACATCAACTCCCCCGGTGGGATCATCACGGGGATGTTCGCGATCTACGACTCCATGCGGCTGCTGAAGAGCAGGGTGAACGTGCGCTGCATCGGGCTCGCCGCCTCCGCCGGCGCGTTCCTGCTGGCCACCGGGACCGGGACCCGCTCGGCGACGGAGAACGCCCGCATCATGATCCACCAGCCGCTCGGTGGTGCCCGGGGGACGGCCAAGGACATCGAGATCCAGGCCAAGAACATCGTGTGGATCCGCGAGCGGATCAACGAGATCCTGGCTGAACGGACCGGGCAGTCGCTGGAGACGATCCAGAAGGACACCGACCGCGACAAGTGGATGACCGCCGCCGAGGCCCTGGAGTACGGGCTGATCGACGAGGTCATGGAGCCGGGTCGCGGCAGCTGACGGGCAGGCCCCTGGTGAACGATGGTGAGGCGGTAGCCGCTCCCGAGCGCGCCACCGCCGTGCGCGTCGCGCTGCTCGAGTGCGATCACACCGACCTGGAGTTGCGCGGGATCGATGGTGACTACGCGGACATGTTCACCACGCTGCTCGCCCGGCACGCACCGACCCTCGAGCTCACCCGTTTCGACCTCATCGGCGGGGATCCGCTGCCGCCGCTCGACGCCTTCGATGCCTACCTGGTCACGGGGTCGCGGCTCGACGCCGTCGCGGACGACGACTGGATCCAGGAGCTGGCAGGGTTCCTGCGTGGGGCCCACCAGGAGCGGACCCCCACCGTCGGGATCTGCTTCGGACACCAGCTGATCGCCCACGCCCTCGGCGGCCGGGTCGAGCGAGCGACCGCCGGCTGGGGGGTCGGGGTCCATGACGCGTGGGTGCCACCCGACGGTGGCCGCGCAGTTGGCCTGCCGAGCCGCTTCCGGCTGCTGCACAGCCATCAGGACCAGGTCCTCGAGCTGCCAGCCGGCGGTGAGGTGGTGGCCAGCAGCACCCACGCCCCGATCGCGGCGTTGCGCGTGGGGTCACTGCTCGGCTTCCAGGGTCATCCGGAGTTCACCCCTCGCTACGCCGAGGCGCTGATGGACAGCCGCAGCGATCGCATCGACGCCGAGGTGATCACCGACGCGCGCCGGACGCTGACCACCCCGACCGACCAAGGGCCCGTCGCCCGGTGGATCGCGGACCACCTCGCCGGAGGCACAGCGTGAACGGCCGGCACCTGGCGGTCTCCCTGGACGCGGTGGTCCTGGCCGTCACCGACGAGACGCCGAGGGTCCTGGTCACCGAGGACGGGGACAGCTTGCCGGCGCTGCCGTCGGGGCCGTTGGACGTCGACCACGACGCGACGCTCGAACGTGGGCTCCGACGCTACGTCAGGGAGCAGACCGGGCTGGAACTCGGCTACGTCGAGCAGCTGTACACCTTCGGGGACCGGGACCGAGCCCCGGACGCCGACCGCATGCGGCGGCTCAGCGTCGGCTACCTCGCCCTGGTGCAGGAGACGGCCGCAGCTCCGGGGACCCGCTGGGCCGACGTCCACGAGTTCCTCCCCTGGGAGGACCACCGTGACGGCAGCCCCGAGGTCGTGGACGACCTGCGGGCCAGGTTGGCGAGCTGGGCCGGCAACGACCGTCAACGCCGTCACCGCATCACGATCACCTTCGGGCCCCCCTGGGACGGGATCCGGGCCTTGGAGCGCTACGAGCTGCTCTACGGTGTCGGTCTCGTCGACGAGCGCGCCCACGACGACCACCAGCCGGCGTCCGAGCCGGGGGTCGGGCGGGCCATGCGGGACGACCACCGGCGGATCCTCGCGACCGCCATCGGTCGGATCCGCGGCAAGCTCACCTACCGACCGATCGTGTTCGAGCTGGTGGCCGAGCCCTTCACCCTGCTCGAGCTCCAACGCACCGTCGAAGCGTTGTCCGGCGTCGGCCTGCACAAGCAGAACTTCCGCCGCCTCGTGCTGGGCTCCGGGCTCGTCGAGGGCACCGGCGAGACCCGGCAGACCGGCGCCGGCCGACCGGCCCAGCTGTTCCGCTACCGCCCCGAGGTCCAGCTCGAGCGACCGCGGCCGGGACTCGGCCAGCCCTACCGGTGAACCACGTTGGCGGCCGAGCCGATGGGTTGGTAACCTTCCACTTATGCTCAGCGGGAGCATAACTGCTGCAGGGAGCCGCACATGTCCGCCACCGCCACCGCACGCGCGAGCCTGCCGGTCCATCCGGCCGACCGGCTCGCCGGGGTCATCCCCGAGATCGAGCGCCACATCGTCGGCCCGATCATCGACGACATCACCCGGCTGAAGCAGGAACGCGACGCGATCGTGCTGGCCCACAACTACGTGACCCCCGACATCTTCCACGGGGTCGCGGACCTCGCCGGCGACTCGCTGCAGCTCGCTCGGATGGCTGCGGACACCGATGCCTCGGTCATCGTGATGGCCGGGGTGCACTTCATGGCCGAGACCGCCAAGATCCTCTCCCCCGACCGCACCGTGCTGATCCCGGACCTGAGGGCCGGCTGCTCGCTCGCGGAGTCGATCACCCCCGCCGACATCGCCGAGCTCCGCCGCGCCCACCCCGGCGCTCCCGTGGTCACCTACGTCAACACCTCCGCCGCGGTCAAGGCCGCCTCCGACATCACCTGCACCTCCTCCAACGCCGTCGAGGTGGTGCGCTCGCTGGGCACGGACAAGGTCATCTTCATCCCCGACCGCTACCTCGGCTCCTGGGTCGCCACCCAGGTCCCCGACATCGAGGTGGTCATCTACGACGGGGCGTGCGAGGTCCACGAGCGCTTCACCGGCGCGGAGGTCGAGGAGCTGCGGACCCTGCACGACGGGGTCGCGGTCCTCGCCCACCCGGAGTGCCCGCCGGACGTGCTCGCCGCCGCTGACGTGGTGGGCTCGACCAAGCTGATGCACGACTGGGTGCGTGACCACCAGCCGCGGTCGGTGGCCATGATCACCGAGTGCTCCATGGCCGACAACGTCGCCGCGGACGCCCCGGACACCGAGTTCATCCGGCCCTGCAACATGTGCCCGCACATGAAGCGGATCACGATCCAGAACATCCGCACCTCGCTGGAGACCATGACCCACGAGGTGGTCGTCGATCCCGACACCGCCGCCCGCGCCCGCCGCGCGGTCGAGGCCATGCTGGCCGTCGCGTGACCACCTCGAACTCGGCGTCCGTCGACCACCGGGCGATCGTCGTCGGATCCGGGCTGGCCGGGCTCACCGTCGCGCTCGAGCTCGGGGGCTGCACCCTGGTGACCCGCACGGCGCTCGGCGACGGCGCCAGCGGCTGGGCCCAGGGCGGGATCGCGGCGGCGATCGGCCCCGGCGACGACCCGGTCCTCCACGCCGCCGACACCATCGCGGTCAGCGCCGGACTGAGCGACCCCGAGGTGGCACAGGCGGTCGCAGCGGGGGCGGCCGAACGCATCGGCTGGCTGGACGGGCTGGCGGTGCCCTTCGACCGCGACGGCGACGCGCTGGCGCTCGGCCGGGAGGCCGGCCACCGCCGCAGCCGCATCGTCCACGCCGCCGGTGACGCCACGGGGGCCGCGGTCATCACACGGTTGCGCGCGGCGGTCGAGGCCCGTGACGACATCACCGTGGTCAACGACGCCCGGGCAGTGGACCTGCTCCACGACGGTGGCCGGGTCACGGGGCTCGCGATCGAACGCGCTGGCCGCCTGGAGGTCCTGACCACCCGTGCGGTGGTGCTCGCCACCGGCGGGCTCGGCCACCTCTTCGCCCGCACCACCAACCCGGCGATCGCGACCGGCGACGGGGTCGCGATGGCACTCCGGGCCGGGGTGAGCGTCCGGGACCCGGAGTTCGTGCAGTTCCACCCCACCGCCCTGGACACCAGCGCCGACCCGCTCCCGCTGGTCACGGAGGCGCTGCGGGGGGCCGGCGCGGTGCTGCGTGACCACGAGGGCCGGCGCTTCCTGACCGACGTCCACCCGGACGCGGAGCTCGCGCCCCGCGACGTGGTCGCCCGGGCGAACTTCGCGGCACGCGGGCGTGGCCCGGTGGTGCTGGACGCGACCCACCTCGGCGCGGACATCGAGCGTCGCTTCCCGACGGTGGTCGGCCTGGCGCGGGCCGCCGGGCTCGACCCCTTCGAGCCGCTGCCGGTCACCCCGGCCCAGCACTACGCGATGGGAGGCATCGCCACCGACCTCGACGGCCGCACCTCCCTACCGGGCCTGTTCGCCTGCGGCGAGGTGGCCTCCACCGGCCTGCACGGGGCCAACCGGCTGGCCAGCAACTCCCTGCTCGAGGCGATGGTGGTGGCGCGCCGGGTCGCCGCCGTGCTCAGCGGCGACACCCCGGTGGTGGCCGACCTCGGCCACGCCCGCCCCCCCCGTCGCCTCGCGGACCTCACGCTGCCGACGGGCGATGATGTGGCGGCGGTGGCGGCGCTGCGGGCGCTGATGTGGGAACACGCCGGCCCGATCCGCGACGGCGAGGGGCTGCAGACCGGCCTGGAACGGTTCGGCGGGCTGCTCCCCCGGCTGGTCACCGGCGCGGACGGTCGCAACCTGGCGGTGCTGGCCGAGGTGGTGCTCCGCGCGGCCCTGGCCCGGACCGAATCCCGCGGCGCCCACCACCGACGCGACCACCCGGCCCTCGATCCGGCCCAGGCCCGCTCGACGCTGCTGGACACCACCACCGCGGCCGACCTCGGCCCACGGGTGACGCTGGCCGCCGCCACCTCGATGTCGGTGCCTCCGGCGGTGCCGGGCCGGGGAGCACCGTGAGCCCGCGGCTGCCCGCCCACCTCGTCGACGAGCTGGTCCGGCGCACGCTCGCCGAGGACCTGGGCCTCGCCGGGGACCTGGCCACCGATGCGGCGATCGGGCCGGAGGCCCGCGGCACGGCTGAGATCATCGCGCGGCAGGCCGGCACGATCGCCGGCCTGCACGTCGGGCTGGCGGTGTTCCCCGCGGTCGAGGCCGACGTGACGGCCACCGCGGTGGTGGTGGACGGTGATCGGATCGACGCCGGCACGGTGCTCGCCCGGGTGCAGGGGCCGACGCGAGCGCTGTTGACCGGGGAACGGGCCGCGCTGAACCTCCTCGGCCACGCCAGCGGCATCGCGACCGCCACCCGTGCCGTGGTGGACGCCGTCGCCGGCACGGGGGCCCGCACCATCGACACGCGCAAGACCACGCCCGGGCTCCGGGCGCTCGAGAAGTACGCCGTCCGGTGTGGTGGCGGCCACAACCACCGGTTCGGGCTGTTCGACGCGGTGATGCTCAAGGACAACCACCTCATCGCCGCCGGCGGCATCGCGCCCGCGGTGGCCGCGGTCCGGGCGCAGGTCGGTCACACCGTCCACGTCGAGGTGGAGGGCGACCACCTCGAGCAGGTGGCTGCTGCGCTGGAAGCCGGCGCCGACTCGATCCTGCTGGACAACCTCGGCGACGACGAGCTGCGCACCGCCGTGGAGCTGGTCGCGGGTCGCGCGATCACCGAGGCGTCGGGGGGCATCACCCCGGAGCGGGCCGTCGCCGTGGCCGCGACCGGCGTGGACGTCATCTCGCTGGGGTGGTTGACCCACTCCGCACCACGCCTGGACGTGGCGCTGGAGCTGCTCCCCTGAGCCACCATGGACCGGACGGCCGGCTGCGCGTCACGGCGCTCGGGCCTCCCCAGGCAGCCTCGCGCATCGGCGTCGCGCGGTGTCGTCACGCGTCGTCAGCGCCTGGACCCGCCCTGGGACGGGACGACGGCGAGCCGCCCCCACCGCGGTCGGCGCGGTGAGGGCGGTGCGCTCACCGCGATCCGTGCAGCACCCGGAGGTTGCCCCCGGTGGGCAT
>PWWI01000223.1 GCA_003561535.1 Nitriliruptoraceae bacterium | reverse complement strand
GAGGTTCAAGTCCTCCTTGGCCCACCGCACATCTGGTCCGATCAGAGCGGGTCCCAACGGGGCCCGCTCTCGCCGTCGGGAGAGACTGCGGTGCTGTGCCGTCGGATCCCGGGCGGTGGGGTCGCCGGTGCGGTCAGGTCCGGCTGGTGTGGGTCGGGGCCCCCGGTGACATGGCCGTATCCGACCCCTTGTTGCGGCCGCGAACGTCCTTACGCTGGAGATGACCCGCTGCAGCGGTGATCGGCCGGAGTATGAGGGCATCAGTCGGCAGCACACAGACGGAGCATCCCGGGGCCACGGCGCACATCTGCCGAACGGGAGTGCTGCGGGTCGGTTCGGGATGGCAGCTGCTGCTCTTGGTGTCGCTGCTGACCGTGCTCCTCGCACTCTCCGGCACGCTGTCCCCCGGCGTCGCACGTGCTCAGGGCCAGGGCGATCTTCCAGTGGTCGGTGCGTGGACCGAGGGGGCAGTCACCGCTGGAGTGTTCCGCGACGGCCAGTGGTTCCTGCGCTTCGAGCACGCCGGTGGGTCAGCCGACGCCAGCTTCTGGTACGGACGCTCCAGCGATGAGCCTGTCGCCGGTGACTGGGATGGCGACGGGCAGGCCACGGTGGGGGTCCGTCGCGGGAACCGGTTCTTCCTCCGCAACAGCAACTCAGCCGGTGCGGCCGATCACGTGTTCTACTACGGGCGTGAGGGTGATGCGGTCCTGGTCGGTGATTGGAACGGCGACGGTGTGGACACCGTCGGCGTCCGGCGGGGCAGCACCTTCCACCTGCGCAACAGCAACTCGGCTGGTGCGGCCGATCACGTGTTCGACTACGGGCGTGAGGGTGATGCGGTCCTGGTCGGTGATTGGAACGGCGACGGTGTGGACACCGTCGGCGTCCGGCGGGGCAGCACCTTCCACCTGCGCAACAGCAACTCGGGTGGTGCCGCTGACGTCTCCTTCGTCTACGGACGTGAGGGGGATCGGGCGTTGGCTGGCGACTGGAACGACAGCGGGATGAGCACGATCGGGGTCCGGCGGGATTCGCGGTTCCTGTTGCGCAACACCAACAGCGGTGGCCCGGCCGACCTCGACTACCACTTCGGCCGTCCTTCCGAGCCGGAGCCCGAGCCGGAGCCGGAGCCGGAGCCCGAGCCGGAGCCGGTCGAGGAGATCGTCGCCAGCTTCACCACGCCGCTGGTGCCGGGGCAGGATCGCAACGTCAACATCCACCTGGCTGCGGACTACATCGACGGTCACGTCGTCGAGCCCGGCGCGAGCTACTCACTGAACCACGGCATCGGGCCACGCACGCGCGCACGCGGCTTCGTCGAGAATGGCTACATAGACGCCGATGGCGAGCTGATCAGTGTCGTCGGCGGTGGTGTGAGTCAGATGGGGACCACGTTCCTGAACGCTGCCTGGTTCGCCGGCATCCAGATCGATGAGTTCCGTCAGCACACGATCTACTTCGAGCGTTACCCGATGTGCCGCGAAGCGACGCTGGCCTGGGACCTGCTCGACGTGGTGATCACCAACGATTCACCGCACCCGATCACCATCATCACCGACCACAGCTCGGAGTCGGTGACGGTGAGCGTCGTGAGCGTCCCGTGGGCGGAGGTCGACAGCTGGACCGGCAGCCCCTACAACTGGATCGGGGAGTCCTTCCGTGTCGACTGCGGACGGACCATCACCTACCCGGACGGGACCACCTCGAGCGAGAGCTACAGCTGGCGTTACGACGAAACCGGCTAGCTGCCACCCCCCCCGCGAGCGCGAAGCTCTCCTGGTGACCACCCACCCGCTCGACCAAGTGGTCCCATCGACCCTGGCGGCGTCCACGGTCCCGGGTGCATGCTGGGAATCACTCCCGGAACCCGGGGTCGATCACGGCCGATCACCGTCGGTCGGCGTGTGCCCCCCAGCTGGGAAGGGGTTGAGCAGCATGGCGACCACACCGACCACCACCTCCACCTCCCGTCCGGTCCTGCTCGGGATCATCGTCGTTCTGCTGCTCGGTGGCGGGGTCGCGTTGACGATGGCCACCGGTGACGGATTCGGACAGCTCCTGACACGAACTGATCGCATCGACGTGGAGCTGGCCGGCTACCGCATCACACCGGAGCGCATCGTCCTCCCCGCCGAGGAGACGGTCACGCTCGAGCTCTCCAACACCAGCGTGTTCGCGCACAACCTCGCCATCGGGCGCGATCCGGTGGCAGAGGCCGGTCGCATCATCGGGTTCGGTGAGGATCTGCTGGCCGTGAGCGAGGTGCGGACCACACCCCCGCACGCGCTCGTGCGCCCGGCCGACGTCACGGTGCCCACCACGATCAGCGTGGAGCCCGGCACGACCGTCGAGGTCGAGCTCCGAGCGCCGACTGACCTGCGCGGGGTGTGGGAGTTCGGCTGCTTCCAGGGGTCGGGGTGTGAGGCCCACGTCGGGGTGTCCGCCAGCATCGTCGTCCAGTGACCGGGGGGTCGGTCGGCTCGCGCCGGCGTAGCGAGTTCCTGCGGGTCGCGTCCCCGGGTCCCTGACATCGCGTGGCAGTGGGGCCGTTGGGAGCACGGGCCAGGGTCGTCGGGCCTTGCGGTGCGACCTCCGACGGAGCGAGACTGCATCCCGCAGCCGCCCGCACCGGCTGACCCCGATCGCCGGCATGGTCCGACGACACCCTGTGCCACCGGGCGGGCAAGGATCGGAGCCCCAGGATGCCTTCGGCACGGACCCGGGTGGGGGGGCGGGTCACCGGTGTGGTCCAGGGTGTGGGCTTCCGTCCCTTCGTCCACCGCCTCGCCCATGAACTCGACCTGATCGGACATGTGGGCAACGACGCCGCCGGGGTCTTCATCGAGGTGGAGGGTCCCAGTGCCGCGGTGGAGTTGTTCGCCAGCCGCCTGCGGGTCCAGGCACCCCCGCTCGCCCGTGTGGCCGAGGTCCAGGTGACCGTGCTCCCACCCTCGGCCCCCGGTGTCACCGACGGGCGTGCGGCGTTCCGCATCGTGGCGAGCCCTGCGGGTGGGCCGGTCGCCACGCTGGTGCCTCCTGACGTGGCGATCTGCGGGGACTGTCGCCGGGAGCTGTTCGACCCGACCGATCGTCGCTACCGACACCCCTTCACGACCTGCACCAACTGCGGTCCCCGGTTCACCATCACCCGGGCCCTGCCCTATGACCGGCCCATGACCACCATGGCCGGCTTCGCGATGTGTCCGGCGTGCGAGGCGGAGTACCGCGACCCGACGGACCGCCGCTTCCATGCACAACCGATCGCCTGCCCCGACTGCGGCCCCACCCTGCGCTTCGAGTCGGCCGGGCACCGAGCCGGTGGGAGCGATGTCGGCATCGTCCGGGGTACCGAGCCGGCGCTGGCCGCCGCGCACCGCACGCTGGCGGCGGGCGGCACGGTCGCGGTCAAGGGCATCGGCGGGTTCCACCTCGCCTGCGACGCGACCTCGCCAGCGGCGCTGGTACGGCTGCGTGCCCGCAAGCAGCGGCCCGACCGGCCCTTCGCCGTCATGGTGGCCGACGTGCAGGGGGCTCGCGCCATCGCCGAGCTCGGCGATGTGGAGCTCTCGGCGCTGACCTCCCCGCAACGACCCGTGGTGCTCGCTCGCCGCCGGGCAGCCACCGGCGACGCTGGTGAGCAGTTGGTGGGCCAGTTGGCCGCGCCCGTTGCCGAGGAGGTCGCTCCGGGCAACCCCTGGCTCGGGGTCATGCTGCCGTCCTCACCGCTGCACGAGCTCCTGCTCGCCACCGGGCCGGACACGGAGCCGGGGGTGGGCGTGCCGCCGGTGCTGGTGATGACCAGCGGCAACCTCGCCGGCGAACCGATCTGCTTCGACGACGACGATGCCCGCGCTCGCCTCGCCCCCCTCGTCGACGGCTTCCTCACCCACGATCGTCCGATCCACGTGCCCTGCGACGACGGGGTCGTGCGGGTGATCGACGGCGAGGTGGTGCCCCTCCGACGCTCCCGTGGTGACGCCCCGCTGCCACTGGCGCTCCCCGCCGCCGCGCCCCCGACACTGGCCGTGGGCGCGGAGCTGAAGAACACCGTCGGGGTCGGCGTCGGCCAACAGGCCTGGCTCAGCCAGCACATCGGCGACCTGGGTGCCCTGGAGACGCTGCAGGCCTTCGAGCGGGCGGCGGAGCAGCTCACCTCGTTCTTCCAGATCAGCCCGACCCATGTCGCGGTGGATCCCCACCCGGGCTACGCGACCCACGCCTGGGCCCGGCGATACCACCGTGACCGGTTGGAGCCCGTGCAGCACCACCACGCCCACGCCGCGGCGCTGCTCGCCGAGCACGAGCTGCCCCCCGAGGAGACGGTGCTGGTCGCCGCCTTCGACGGCACCGGGTACGGCGACGACCACACCGTGTGGGGCGGTGAGCTGCTGCTGGCCGATCAGGCCACCTCCCACAGGGTCGCCCACCTCAGCACGGTGCCGCTGCCCGGAGGGGACTCGGCGGTGACCAACCCGGCCCGGATGGCGCTCGCGCACCTGTGGGCCGCGGCGCTGCCCTGGGACGAGCGGCTGGCCTGCGTCGACGCGCTCACGGCCACCGAGCGTCGGCTGCTGCGCCAGCAGTTCGAGCGTGAGCTGGCCTGCGTGCCCACTTCGTCGGCCGGTCGGCTGTTCGACGCGGTGAGTGCGCTGCTCGGTGTCCGGCAGACGATCAGCTACGAAGGGCAGGCCGCCATCGAGCTGGAGTGGCTCGCCGACGCCTTCACCACCGCGGGGCAGGCGGATGCCATCGCACCGAGGTACCGGTTCGCGACGCTCGCCCAGGCTGAGGGGTGGCACCTCGATCCGGCGCCGGTGCTCGCCGCGTTGCTCGACGACCTGCTCGCCGGCGCCGATCGTCGGGCGCTCGCCGCCGGGTTCCACCTCGCCGTCGCGCACGCGATCGTCGAGGTGGCGGAGCGGGTGGCAGCCGACGGTGGACCGCGTACCGTGGGCCTGACCGGCGGGGTGTTCCAGAACGCCTGGCTGACGACCCGCACCCGGGCAGGACTCGAGGCGGCCGGCTACCGCGTCCTGACCCACCGGCGGGTCCCCCCCAACGACGGTGGGCTCGCCTACGGACAGCTCGCCGCGGTGGCGGCCCGGCTGGCCCGCGCCGTTCCCGCCCGCGACGACTGAGCCGCACCACACGCAACGACCAACGACGGAAGGGATGACGATGTGCCTCGGGGTTCCCGGACGGATCGACGCGATCCGCGACGAGCAGGGCACGCCGATGGCGTCGGTGGACTTCGGCGGGATCCGCAAGGACGTCTGCCTCGCCTACCTGCCCGAAGCGGAGGTGGGGGACTACACCCTGGTGCACGTCGGCTTCGCCATCACCCGCATCGACGAGGCGTCGGCGCTGGAGACGCTGGAGCTGATCCGCTCGATCGGCAACCTCGCCGAGGAGCTCGGGGAGGAGCCCGCCGACCTCGCTGGTGACGCGGCCGCGGGGGGAGGTGGCTCGTGAAGTACCTGGACGAGTTCCACGACCCCGAGCTCGCCGCAAGTCAGTTCGAGGAGATCGAGCGCATCGTCACCCGCCCCTGGGCGCTGATGGAGGTGTGCGGCGGGCAGACCCACTCGATCGTGCGCAACGGCATCGACCAACTCCTGCCCGAGCAGGTCCGCCTGATCCACGGTCCTGGCTGTCCGGTGTGTGTGACCCCCCTGGAGACCATCGACAAGGCGCTGGCGATCGCTGCCCGCGACGACGTGATCTTCTGCTCCTTCGGCGACATGCTGCGGGTCCCCGGCAGCCACCACGACCTGTTCCAGATCCGCTCGAACGGTGGGGACGTCCGGGTCGTCTACTCGCCGCTGGACGCCGTGCGGATCGCGGCCGACAACCCCGACAAGCAGGTCGTGTTCTTCGGCATCGGGTTCGAGACCACCGCGCCCGCCAACGCGATGACCGTCGTCGAGGCCAAGCGGCGCGGTCTCACCAACTTCTCCATGCTGGTCAGCCACGTGCTGGTGCCCCCGGCGATCGCCGCGATCGCCTCCTCGCCGGACACCCAGGTCAACGCCTACCTCGCCGCCGGTCACGTCAACACCGTCATGGGTACCGCCGAGTACGAGCCGCTGGTCGAGCGTTTCAAGGTCCCGATCGTGGTGACCGGCTTCGAACCCCTCGACGTGCTCGAGGGGATCCGCCGCGCGCTGCTCCAACTCGAACAGGGTCGTGCCGAGGTCGAGAACGCCTACCCCCGGGCGGTCAAGGCGGGCGGCAACCCCGCCGCCAAGGCCGTGCTCGGCGAGGTGTTCGAGGTGTGTGACCGGGCCTGGCGCGGTATCGGGGTCATCCCGGCCAGCGGCTGGCGGCTGTCGGAGGCCTACCGCGACTTCGACGCCGAGCACCGCTTCGAGGTGACCGACCTGACCGTGGAGGAGTCGCCGCTGTGCCGCTCCGGTGAGGTGCTGCAGGGGCTGATCAAGCCGAACGAGTGCGAGCAGTTCGGGATCACCTGCACCCCGCGCAAGCCGCTCGGCGCCACGATGGTGTCCTCCGAGGGCGCCTGCGCCGCCTACTACCAGTACCGCCGGCTGGCGCTCCAGGAAGAGGTGCGAGCGTGACCGAAGGAGCCGAGGTCGTCACCAGCCTGGGAGCCGGCGCGTGGAGTTGCCCGCTGCCGCTGCGCGACCACGAGCGCATCGTCACCGGCCACGGCGGTGGCGGACGTCTGTCCAGCGAGCTGATCGAGCACCTCTTCCGGCCCGCCTTCGGTGGTGACGTGGACGATCCGTCCCACGACTCGGTGGTGCTGCCCGTGCCCACGGGCGGGGCGCGGCTCGCCTTCTCCACCGACGCCTACGTGGTCACCCCGGTCATCTTCCCCGGGGGCAGCATCGGGGACCTCGCGGTCAACGGCACGGTCAACGACATCGCCATGTCAGGGGCGATCCCGCTGGTGCTGTCGGCGGCCTTCGTCCTGGAGGAGGGCCTCGAACTGGCCACCCTCGGACGCATCGCCGAGGACATGGGTCGCGCCGCCGAGGCCGCGGAGGTCCGCCTGGTCACCGGCGACACCAAGGTCGTCGAGGCGCGTGACCGTGGTGGTCTGACGATCACCACCGCCGGGTTCGGCGTCATCCCCGACGGGGTGGAGCTCGGGCCGAAGCGGGTCCGTCCCGGGGACCAGGTGCTGCTCAGCGGTCCGATCGGTGAGCACGGCATGGCCATCATGAGCCTGCGCGAGGGGCTGGAGTTCGAGTCGCAGCTGCGCACGGACTCCGCGCCGCTGGCGGGGCTGGTCCAGAGCATGCTGGCCGCGGCGCCCGGCGGGGGTGTGCGGGCGCTCAGGGACGCGACCCGCGGCGGGTTCGCCGCCGTGCTGTGCGAGCTCGCCGAGGCCGGTGGGACCGGGATCGAGTACGTCGAGCGCGACGTGCCCGTCCCGTCGGACGTCGCGGCGGCCTGCAGCTTCCTCGGACTCGACCCGACCCACGTGGCCAACGAGGGCAAGCTGGTCGCCATCGTCGCGCCCGAGGTCGCCGAGGAGGTGCTCATGGCGATGCGCAGCCACCCCCAGGGCCGCGAGGCCGTGCGGGTCGGCGAGGTGGTGGACGAGCACCACGGCATCGTCGTGGCGCGCACGGGTATCGGTGCGAAGCGGGTCGTCGACCTGCCGCTCGGCGAGCAGCTGCCGAGGATCTGCTGATGGCGACCGGTCGGCGGAGCCGTCCGCACCTCAGGGCGGTGCTGCTGGTCCTGGCCGCCACCCTGGTGGTCGCGGTGGGGGCCTTCGTCGTCTGGGGCAGCCTCGCGCGTCCCGCGGAGGAGGCACCCCTGCAGGCCGCCCTCACCGACCCCGCGATCGAGGTGGTCCTCGGTCCGGTGGTGGAGCTCCGACCGGCCGGGTCCGAGCCGAGCCGTGGGGTGGTGTTCTACCCCGGCGCCCGGGTCCACCGTGAGGCCTACGTCGCGACCTGGGCGCCGATCGTGGCCGCCACCGACACCCTGGTGCTGATCCCCCGGATGCCGTTGAACCTGGCGGTGTTCGCACGGTCCCGCGCTGAAGGGTTGATCGCCGAGACCCCGGAGGTCGAGGAGTGGTGGGTCGGCGGCCACTCCCTCGGCGGGGCCATGGCGGCGAGCTGGCTCGGTGAGCAACCCCCCGGCGAGGTGGAAGGACTGCTGCTGTGGGCGTCCTTCGCCACCGCCGGGGCCGGTCTCAGTGACCGTGATGATCTGACGGTCCTGTCGGTCTCAGGCAGCCGGGACGGGTTGGCCACACCTGAGGACGTCGCCGAGCGCCGGGCGTTGCTGCCGCCCGACGCCCTGATGATCGAGGTCGAGGGCATGAACCACGCGCAGTTCGGCCGGTACGGCCCCCAGCGAGGCGACCTGGAGCCGACGATCGACGGCGCAGAGGCGCAGTCAGCTCTCACCGAGGCGCACGTCACCGCGCTCCTCGGAGTCGACGCCGACCTCTAGGTCCACGATGCGGATCGCCACCTGCAGCACGTCGTCCGGCTCGGGATCTCCGATCTCCCGAGCGAGGACCGCCGCGACCATCGCGGCGGCGTGGCGGACCGGTCGGCAGGGTGGGTGACCTACCTCGAAGCAGACCCCCTCGATGCCGATGATGGTGAGGTCGTCGGGTAGCCGGTCGAGGGCCGCGGCCAGGTGCAGCGTGGTCGCCACCCCCAGGTCGTGGGTGCCGCCACCGGTGGCCGGCAGATGCTCCAGCAGCCGCTGACCGGACCACCGGTGCACGGTTCCCGGGCGTCGCCCGGTGTGGACCGTATCGATGAGTACCACCCGCTCGGCGGTGTCCCACAGGGGATCGGTCAGGATGGAGCTGGGATCCCCCGACACGATCCTCACCACCACGCCCTCGGTGTCCTCCAGCGCGCGGGCGACCATCGCCCCGGCTGCATCGTCACCGCGGTCGGGGTGGCCGACACCGAGCACCAGAGTGGTCATCGCCTCCGTACCGTCAGGTCGAGGAAGTGGGTGGAGCAGGAGATGCAGGGGTCGTAGTTGCGGATCGCCTGTTCACACTGCCACTGCAGCGCGTCGTCGTCCAGATGCAGATGGGCCTGGACGAAATCGAGCAGGTCCTCCTCGATGGCGGGCTGGTTCTGGGAGGTCGGTGGCACGATCACCGCGTCGGTGATCAACCCCTCCTCGTCGAGGCTGTAGCGGTGGTACAGGATGCCCCGGGGCGCCTCGGTGGCGCCGTGGCCGGTCCCGGCGACGGGTCGGACCTCGACGGCCGGGGACTCCGGACGCTCGTAGGCGTCGATCAGCCGCAGGGCCTCGTCGAAGGCGTACACGGTCTCGATCGCCCGCACCACGATGCTGCGGAAGGGGTTGGTCACCGCCTCGGCGCACCCCACCTCGGCTGCCAGGTCAGCGATCTCCGACGGGAGGCGGTCGGCGTTGAGGTTGAAGCGGGCGGCCGGCCCCACCAGGTAGGTGCCGCCGTCGGTCATGCGACCGTGCAGCGCCGTGGAGTGCTCGACGTGATCCTCGTGGAAGTGTTCGGGCCAGGCTGCGATCGGCACGTCCAGGCCGGTGGTCGTCACCAACCGGCCGTCCTCGATCGGGTAGCCGGTGGCACCCGGTGGCAGGGAGTCCTGCTCCGGGCGCAGCGAGGCGAAGGTGTGGCCCTGGTCCAGCTCGGGGAACTCGAACCCGGCCACCAGCCGGGTCGCTGCGATCGCGGCTTCCCGTCCCCACTGCAGCTCGGGGACCATCTCCTGGAGCTCGGCCCGGGTGGGGGCGCGGTGGAAGCCACCGACGCGCACGTTGATCGGGTGGATCGCCCGACCACCGATCACCTCGAGCACTTGGTTGCCGGCCTTGCGGAGCCGGAGCGCCATCTCGACCAGGTCGCGGTGGTCCGCCGCCATCTCGATCGCGCCCTGGTAGCCGAGGAAGTCCGGGGCGTGGAGCAGGAAGATGTGCAGGACGTGGCTCTCGATCCACTCCCCGCAGTACAGCAGTCGTCGCAGCTGCCGGATCCCGTCGGGCATCGGTGTCCCGTCGGGGGTCCCGACCCCGCACAGCGACTCGATGGCGTTGATCGCCGACAGCTGGTAGGCCACAGGGCAGATGCCGCAGATGCGCGCCGTGATGTCCGGCGGCTCGAGGTAGGTGCGACCTCGCAGCATGGCCTCGAAGAACCGGGGTGGCTCGTAGATGCGGAGCTGCACCTGCTCCACCCGGCCGTCGGCCACCTCGACGTGCATGGCGCCCTCTCCCTCGACACGCGCGAGGGCTTCGACGGAGATGGTGCGGTCGTGGCTGTGGCTCACGTCGCCACCTCCTCCGGCTCGTGACGACGCGACTCACGGCGGAAGGCGGGTGCGTCGGCGTTGAAGCTCCGGAACAGTCGGACCAGGTCCGGGTGCTCCAGGGCGAGCTCCTCCTCGAGCCAGGCGGCCAGGGAGGGGGTGTTGGGGGACTCCGCCGGACCGAAGCAGCCGTAGCAGCCCCGGTCGAAGGCCGGGCAGCGGGCGTTGCAGCCCGCCTGGGTGACCGGCCCGAGGCAGGGCGTACCGTGCGCCACCGCCACGCACAGGTTGCCCCGCAGCTTGCACTCCACGCACACCGAGTGGGTCGGGGTGACGGGCTTGCGTCCGGCCAGGATCGCGTTGATGACCTCGACGAGCTGGCTGGTCTCGATCGGGCAGCCGCGCAGCTCGAGGTCCACCGGCACGTGCTCGGCGATGGCGGTGGAGTCCGCCAGCGTGTCCACGTACTCCGGTCGGGCGTACACCAGGGATCGGAACGCCTCCACGTCACCGAAGTTGCGCAGTGCCTGGATGCCGCCGGCCGTCGCGCACGCGCCGATCGTGATCAGTGTGGTGGAGATGTCGCGGACCTGGCGGATCCGCTCCGCATCGTCGGGGGTGGTGATGGAGCCCTCCACCAGGGAGATGTCGTAGGGACCCTCCTTGACCTCCCGGGTGGCCTCCAGGAAGTAGGCGATCTCGATCTCCCCGGCGATCGTGAGCAGCTCGTCCTCGGCGGACAGCAGCGACAGCTGGCACCCGTCGCAGGATGCGAACTTCCACACCGCGACCGTGGGGCGGCCGATCCCTCCCGTCACTGCACCCACCTCCTCATCTCCGGTTCACAGCTCCCGAACGTCCAACAGCCCGGCGACCTCGGGCCAGCTGAACACCGGCCCATCGCGGCACAGGAAGACCGGGCCGAGCTGGCAGTGCCCGCAGGTGCCGACCCCGCACTTCATGTTGCGCTCCAGGGTCACGTAGATCCGCTCCGCCGGGACGCCACGTTTGAGCAGGGCCTCGGCGGAGAACCACATCATGACCTCGGGCCCGCAGGTCAGGACCACGCAGTTCTCCGGGTCGAAGGGCACCCGGGGGATCAGCTTGGTCACGACCCCCACCCGGCCGCTCCAGCCGCGCACCGCGCTGTCCACGGTCACGTGGACGTCGATGCCGCGGTCGGCGTGCCAGCGGTCGAGGTCGTCACGGAACACCAGGTCGCGGGGACTGCGGGCCCCCTTGAGCAGCACGATCCGGCCGTAGCGCTCGCGGTGCCGCAGCGCCTCCACGATCGCCGGCCGCACGGGCGCCAGCCCGATCCCCCCGGCGATGATGACCAGGTCCTTGCCCTCGGCCTCCTCCATGGGCCAGGGGCGGCCGTAGGGGCCGCGGATCCCGATCGTGGTGCCCGGCTGCAGGTCGTTGAGCGCCCGGGTCACCCAACCCACGGCGCGGATCGTGTGCGACAGCAGCCCCGGGGTGGCAGGGTCGGAGGAGATCGAGATCGCGGCCTCCCCGATGCCGTACACGTAGACCATGTCGAACTGGCCCGGCCGGAAGGCGATGGGGTGCTGCTGGGGCGCGACGTCGATCGTCACGATGTCGTGGGTCTGGTGACGGACCGTGGTGATCTGGTACGGCCGGCTCGTCAGGGTGCCCTGGGTCGGGACGTCAAGCACGGTCATGATGGGTCATCTCGACGAGTTGGGCGCGGGTGAACTGCAGTCGCTGGACGACCAGCAGGCCGATCCGTTGTGTCAGCGCCAGACCGAACACCGGGTCGGTGTCGATCAACCCGCGCAGGTGGGCTGCATCGAGCTGGAGGAGATGGACGGGGGTGAGGCAGCGGGCGTCGAACAGCCAGCGGTAGGGCGGGAACAACCAGGACCAGCCGACCGGATCGCCGCCGTGCAGGGTCTCGAGCACGATCGGGTCTCCGCCAGGCTCGGTCACCTCCAGCGACACATCGCCTTCGATCAACAGGGCCAGGGCGTCGGCTGGCTGACCGCGCTGCAGCAGGAAGCTGCCCGTCGGCAGCTGACGCTCGCTGGCCGCGTTCGCCATGGCGTGGACGTGGTCGACGTCCAACTCGGCGCAGAAGGGGTGGCCGGCGAGCGTCACGCGCAGGGTGTCGGGATCGCCGGCGGTCAGGGAGGCGCGATGGGTCATCATCCCTCCTGCAGCGGGCTCGGCACCATCGGCCACGGCGCCACGTTGTCCTCAGAGGTCCGCCGGATCATGTCGACCTCCTCGGTGAGGTCGATGCCGACAGGGCACCAGGTGATGCAGCGGCCGCAGCCGACGCACCCGGAGGTGTCGAACTGGTCGATCCAGGTGGCGAGCTTGTGGGTGAGCCACTGGCGGTAGCGGGCCCTGGTCGAGTTGCGCACGCTGGCCGGTCCGGTGTGGGTGAACTCCAGTGAGAAGCAGGAGTCCCACCGGCGCTCGCGCGTCGCCTCGGTGCCGGCCAGGTCGGTGCGGTCCTCCACGGTGGTGCAGAAGCAGGTCGGGCAGACCAGGGTGCAGTTCGCACAGGCGAGGCACCGCTCGGCGATGGCGTCCCACCGCGGGTGGTCGAGGTTGCCCATCAGCAGGCCGTGGATGTCGGTGGTGTCCAGCCGACGCTCCAGCCGCGCGGCCGCCGACGCGAGAACCTCCTTGCGGGCGTCGAGGTCCTCCTCGGTCGCCTCGTCGTGCTCCAGCTGCTCCAGCAGGTCCTCGCCCGTGGTGGTCCCGGCCCGCACCAGGAAGCGGTGATCTCCATCGAGCAGTTCGGTCAGGATCAGGTCCGCACCTGACTCCATCCCCGGGCCGGTGCTCATCGAGCGGCAGAAGCAGGTCGCCGCGGGCGCACCGCACTCGACGGCGACCAGCAGGACGTCGGCCCGGTTCGCGGCGTACACCTCGTCCTCGACGATGCCGTGCAGCAGGACGCGGTCCTGGACCGCGATGGCAGCCACCTCACACGGGCGGAGGCCGAAGAACGCGAGTCGGCGCTCGGGGCGCTCCGCCTCGATGATCGCGAAGTTGGCGTCATCCCGGGACTCGGCGGTCCACAGAGGCTGACGGGGTGGGAACAGCGTCCGCTTGGCGCTGGAGGGTCCGACGGCGAAGCCGAAGTAGGCGTCATCCTCCCGCTGCACCAGCCGGTAGTGACCGGGGGTCTGCTCGTCGCCCCACCCTCGGGGGAGATCGTCGACCTCCGACAACGGACCGTGCACGATGGCGTGGTCCCTGACGGTGGGGCCGATGACCTCGTAGCCCTCATGGTGGAGTCGCGCGAGCAGGCGGGCGAGACCGTCCTCCGACAGGACCACGGGCCTGGTCTTTGGTTGCGCCGCTGGCGCGCCCATACACGCACCTCCGATACCGACCTGCGACGGCTCCGGTATCAACGTCACCGACGGTAGGGAGCCAGGTGCGGCACCAGCAGGGGCGATGGTCCCCACCCACCACCGGCGGATGGGTCCGCTCGACCGGGTCAGCACCGTTCGAGACCGCTATGGTCATGAGCGAGGTCGGTGGTCACGCCGCCCTGAGGTGTCGGCCGATCGACGGACCGCAGTGAGAGCCAGCAGCGAGGAGGATCGCGTGGGCAAGTCGAAGATCGCGAAGAAGATCGAGAAGCTCGAGAAGGAAGCGGACCAGCTCCGCAAGAAGGCCGAGAAGAAGGGCAAGGAGCTGCAGTCCCAGGCCTCGGATCGCATCGATGAGCTCAGCGACGAGATCAGCGGTGACAAGGACAAGGGCTCCAAGAAGGGGTTGGTGGCGCTGCTGCTGGCCGCGGGTGCCGGCGCGGCAGCGTTCGTGATGAAGAAGAAGCGCGACCAGGAACTCGACGAGGCTCTCTGGGACGAGCCCCGCTCGATCTGATCCGTACCTAGTGACATCCCTGGTGGCCGGCCTCGTGCCGGCCACCGTGCGGTCCGGGGGCCGTCACGCCCGCCGGTGTTCCTCCATGGCGGACACGATGTCGGCGAGGAAGCGCCGGAGGACCTCACGTTCTCCGTGGCTGTAGGGCGCGAGCACCCGCTCGATCGTGTCGGCCAGGGACCCGAAGAACTCCCCGGCCGTCGACTGCGCCGAGCTGGTGATGGCGACCACGCGCCGGCGCCGATCCTGCGGGTCGGTGGACCGCTCGACGTGCCCGACGCGCTCGAGGCGATCGATCAGCCGGGTGGTCGCCCCAGAGGACAGTTCGAGCGACCGGGCGAGCTCGCCCGCGCCGAGGTGGCCGCCTGCCATCGCCAGCGCCGACAGTGCCTGGACGTCGGTGGCGTGCAGCGATTCCCGGGCGGCGAACCGGGTCCCGATGCCGTGCATGTGAGACCCGAGCTGCTGCAGCAGCTCGACGATGTCACGCGACGACCGATCGGCGTCGGTGGGTTGGGAGGGCGGCAACGTGGGCTCCTCGCGGGCCTGCGGGCAGACCTGCGGCGGGGTCGGGGTGTGCACCGGAACCCCGCGGCTGTGGTTCCAGCTGTGGAGTTCCAACGGTGGAAGTATCCACACTCCCACAGGTTCATCCACAGTTCATGCCCCGCCGGTTCGTCCTGGTGGGCCTGCTGGGCCAGGACACCCCCCGCTACGAGCGCTGAGCGCGCACACGGAGGTGCGGGCGCGACCTCGGCCAGCTGCGGAGGGGAGACCGCTGTCAGCGGTGCCGGCGACAGCTCGGTGGGAGGTCCCGGTGTGTCGCGCGGGCAACGGGTCCTGGCAGGTCCGTGGTCAGGCCGCACCGCCCGCGGTGCGTCGCGCATCCGCGGCGCCGGCGGCACCCTTGGCCTCACGGGCTCGGCGCCGGGCCTCGTTCTGGGCCCGGATCGCGGCTTCGGCCTCCTCGGGCGTCGGTGCGGAACCACCGAGGTGCGCGGGTTGCCACCAGTCCTCGGGCGGGGGACCCGGGCGTTGGGGGTAGCTGGTCTGCGCCCGTTCGAGCTCGGCCCCGATGCGCTCCATCACCTCCTGCGTGCGCAGCATCGTCGTGCGCGCGGTCGGTCGGAACGCCTCGCCGTACCGCACGACGACGACGGCCCCCCGGGTCGGCCGCGCGGGTCGGCCCTTGGTCAGCAGACGCTGCGAGCCCCACAGCGCCACCGGCACGATCGGAGCGCCAACGCTGTCGGCGAGCCGCACCACGCCGCTCTTCCCACGTCGCGGGACGAAGGAGGGGCTGATCGTGCCCTCCGGGTGGAGACCGACCACCTCGCCGTCCTCGAGCACCGACTGTGCGGCGGCCGCGGCCTGCAGGGCGTCGCCGTGGACATCGACCGGGATCTGTCCGAGTTGGCGCAGCAGGAAGCCGGTGACCGGGTTGCGGAAGAAGTCGTTGCGGGCGAGGAAGCGCACCTCGCGCCGCGGCGCCGGTGGCGCGAGCACCACGAAGGCGAAGTCGAGGTAGCTGATGTGGTTGCTCGCGAGCACGACGGGACCGGTCGCCGGGACGTGCTCGTGACCCACCACCCGCAGGTCGACGCGCAGCGCCCGGAAGCCGGCGAGGAACAGTGAGGAGCCGAACCGGTACAGGGCGGACACGGTTCCTCCTCCGGTGCGGCAGCTGGCGCGGCCGGTGGTTGGCGCGGCCGGTGGTTGGCGCGGCCGGTGGTTGGCGCGGCCGACTGCAGGCTAACGCGACCGGGGCGGGCCGGTTGCGAGAAGCAGCGGGATACGGCTGCTTCTCGCATCCGGGCGGCGGCAGGTCCGCAGCCGACCCCCGATCCACGCGAGAAACAGCGGCATATGGCTGCTTCTCGCGGGGACCGGGCGTGGAGCTGGGCCGCGGGAGGCTCCGGGTTGCGTGAGGCGCGGGATGGGAGTGCGCGGGGGCGACGGCGGCGGTCAGGCGAGGGCGCGGCGGAGGAACCGGCCGAGCTCGCCGACCAGCGGCAGGAAGGGTGTGACCGAACGGTGGCCGGCGCCGGGCACGAGACGGAGTCGGGCGTTCGGCCCGGCCGCGTCCACCAGCCGTGCCGCGTCGCGGGGCGGCACGGTCGTGTCGTCGGTCCCGTGGACCACGACCACCGGTGCCGCGATCCGGGCGATGGTGTTGATCGGCGCGAAGGCGTCGAAACGGTGACCGATGGTGTCCTCGATGGTGGTCAGGACCCGGGTCGTGACGAGCCTCGGAACGGGCCTCAGCCCGCGGGAGGAGCGGATCAGCTCCGCCGGGTGGGCCATGGCGGCGATGGCGATGACGGCGGCGATGCGCGGATCCCGTGAGGCGGCGAGCAGGCAGGCGCCGGCCCCCACCGAGTGGCCGATGACGCCGATCCGGTCGGGGTCGATCCGCGGGTGGCGTCGCAGCCACGCGACCGCGGTGTCGAGGTCCTCGGCGAAGCGCGGCATGGACATGAAGTCGACGGGATCGCTGCGTCCGTGTCCACGCACGTCCAGGTACAGCAGCGGAAGCCCCGCGGCCAGCAGCTCCGGTGCCGCCGGCAGGAGGTCGGTGGCGGCGCTGCCCCCCCCATGCAGAACGACGACCGCGGGCAGCGACCGGGCGCCGGCCGCTGCCGCGGGACCCGGCAGGAACCAGGCCCTCAGGCGGGTGCCATCGGCGGCGGTGAGCTCGA
Organism: Nitriliruptoraceae bacterium; assembly: GCA_003561535.1. GTDB lineage: Bacteria > Actinomycetota > Nitriliruptoria > Nitriliruptorales > Nitriliruptoraceae > T1Sed10-7. The sequence continues at coordinate 5,200 of PWWI01000223.1, read as the reverse complement.
TGTCCTCGGCCGCGACACCCAGATCGGCCGGCGTCGGGTTCGTGGACGTCGGCGGGATGCGGTAGACCCTCAGCAGCAACCAGCGCAGCATGCTTCCGACGCTACCCACCATCAGGAGCTGACGTGACCGTCGATGCCGCCCCCGGTGCCGCCCCCGTCGACCTCGGCGGTGCCTTCCCGGCGCTCGTGACCCCACTCAGCGACCCGACCACCCTGGATCCGGTCGGGATCGGTGACCTGGTCCGCCGGGCCGTCAGCGACGGGGCCAGCGGGGTGTTGGTGGCCGGGACCACGGGAGAGGGCAGCCTGCTGGAGCCGGAGCAGCGCGAGGAGCTCACGGCCCTGGCCCGCGCCGCCATCACCGACCTCGGGACCGAGGATGTCCCGCGGCTGCTCGCCGGCGCCTCCGGGCCGAGCCTGCCCGCCCTCCACGCCGACGTCGCCCGGCTCGGAGCGGCCGGTGCCGACGCGGTGCTGGTGCTCCCACCGCCGCTGCAACCGCTCACCCCCGACGAGGTCGCGGACCTCCACCTCGCCGTCGCGGAGCGTGCGGCCGTGCCGACCCTGGCGTACCACATCCCCCAGCTGGCCGGCTCCCCCCTGACCCCCGACGCGGTCCGCCGCATCGCCGCACACGAGCGCATCATCGGGATGAAGGACTCCTCACCCGACGCCGACCGCCGCGCGGCCTTCGTCGACGTCGCCGCAGGTGTCGACGGCTTCACCGTGCTCACCGGCCACGCGCCGACGCTGGCTGCGGCGCTGGCGGCCGGGGTCGAGGGGTCGATCACCGCGGTCGCGAACGTGCGACTGCGACAGATCGTCGCGCTGCACGCGGCGGTCGCCTCGACCGATGGCCGGCAGGTGGGCGGCAGCGGCGAGCGGACCGCCGACGACGCCGTGGTCGGGGCCGGGCAGGACGGCGAGGTGGCGCGGCTCCAAGCGGGCTTGACGCGGCTCACCGCGGGGATCTGCGCCGTCGGCGCGTCCGTACCGGCGGTGCTGAAGGCTGCTCTGCAGCTGGACGGCATCCTCGGCGAGCGGTGGTGCCCCCCACCCCTGGCATCGGTACCGGGCAACCGGCTCGACCACGTGCGGACCGCGCTGCTGCGCTGAGCGGTCCGCGGGCGATCAGCGGGGTGCGACCCGGTTGAGCAGCTCGCGGACCAGCGCCTGTACCTGGCGGAGCTCGATGAGGAACCCGTCGTGCCCGTAGGGCGAGCGGATCACGTGAGCGCGGTCGCCAGGGACCCCGAGCTGGTGGGCCAGGGCGTGCTGCTGCAGCAACGGGTAGAGCCGGTCGCTGTCCACACCCGCGACGAGCACCTCGGCGTCCACCCGCGACAGGGCGGCGGAGACCCCGCCCCGACCCCGCCCGACGTCGTGATCGTTCATCGCCCGTGCGAGGACCACGTAGCTCGCCGCGTCGAAGCGGGCCGTCAGCTTGCTCCCATGGTGGTCCAGGTAGGACTCCACGGCGTAGCGCCCGCCGACCAGGGGATCCTCCCCCTCCTGGGGGCTCCGGCCGAACCGCAGGCCCAGCTCCTCGCGGCTGCGGTAGCTCCAGTGCGCCAGCCGCCGTGCCAGCGCCAGACCGGTGTGCGGACCGGGGGTGGAAGGATCCTCGTGGGCCGCCAGCAGGTAGTCACCGCCCAGGTAGTGGGGGTCGTCCTCGATGGCGCGGATCTGGATCGACTGCAGCGCGATCTGGTCGGCGGTCGCCGTGGCGGACACCGCCAGGGGGGCGATCGCACGCACCCGGTCGGGCTCGGCCACGCCCCACTCCAGCACCCGCATCCCGCCCATCGACCCGCCGATCACCGCGGCCCAGGCGTCGATGCCGAGGTGGTCGGTCAGCGCCACCTCGGCGGTCACCTGGTCGCGGATGGTGATGCGCGGGAAACGTGAGGCCCAGGGTCGGCCGTCGGGAGCCAGGGAGGACGGGCCGGTCGATCCCTGGCACCCCCCGAGGAGGTTGGGTGCCACGACGAACCACCGGTCGGTGTCGAGCGGGCAGCCGGGGCCGATCAACCCCTGCCACCACCCCGGTGTCGGGTGGCCAGGCTCCACCTCGCCGACCACGTGGCTGTCGCCGGTCAGCGCGTGCAGCACCAGCACGGCGTTGTCGCGGCGACGACTGAGCTGCCCCCAGGTCTCGTAGGCGATGCGCACATCGGGGACGACCCCCCCGAGCTCCAGCGCGACCTCCCCGACATCGGCGAAGCGACGGCGCCCGATCGGGTCGCCGTCGCGCCAGGCTCCGGTCGCGGGTCGGAGCGTCACCGCGGCGGGGCCGTGCTCACGCGCCCGCCGCCTCGAACCCGGACTCCAGGTCGGCGATGAGGTCGTCGACACCCTCCAGCCCGACCGACAGCCGGACGAGTCCGGGGGTCACCCCGGTACTGAGCTGCTGCTCCGGCGTCAGCTGCGAGTGGGTCGTGGAGGCCGGATGGATGATGAGGCTGCGCACGTCCCCGATGTTGGCGAGGTGGCTGAACAGGGACACGCCGTCGACGAACCGCTTGCCGGCGTCGACCCCGCCCGTGAGCTCGAAGGACACGATGGCGCCGGCACCTGCCGGGGCGTAGCGCTGCTTGGCGGCGTGCCAGGGGCTGGAGGCGAGACCGGCGTACCAGACCCGCTCCACCGCCTCGTGGCCCTCGAGCCACTCGGCGATGTGCTGGGTGTTGGCGACGTGCCGCTCCATCCGCAGGCTGAGGGTCTCGATGCCCTGGAGCAGCAGGAAGGCGCTGTGGGGGCTGAGCGCGGGGCCCAGGTCGCGCAGCAACTGCACCCGCAGCTTGATCGCGTAGGCGGCGCCCTCGTTGCCCAGCGCCTCCCAGTAGTTCAGCCCGTGGTAGGAGGGGTCGGGGGTGGTCAGGCCGGGGAAGCGGTCGGCGTGGGCGCCGAAGTCGACCCGCCCGCCGTCGACGACCGCCCCGGCGATCGCCGTGCCGTGGCCGCCCAGGAACTTGGTGGCGGAGTGGACGACGATGTCGGCCCCGTGCTCCAGCGGGCGGATCAGGTAGGGGGTGGCGACGGTGTTGTCCACGATCAGCGGCACGCCGACGTCGTGGGCCACCTCGGCGACCGCGGCGATGTCCAGGATGTCGACCTTCGGGTTGCCGATCGACTCGCCGTAGAACGCCTTGGTGTTGGGCTGTACCGCCGCGCGCCAGGCCTCGGGATCGTCCGGGTCCTCGACGAAGGACACCTCGATCCCGAGCTTGGGCAGGGTGTAGCGGAACAGGTTGTAGGTCCCGCCGTACAACGACGCCGAGGACACGATGTGCGAGCCGGCCTCGGCGAGGTTGAGGATCGCCAGGGTCTCCGCAGCCTGACCGGAGGCCACCGCGAGCGCAGCGACCCCGCCCTCGAGCGACGCGATGCGCTGCTCGACCACGTCGGTCGTCGGGTTCATGATGCGCGTGTAGATGTTGCCGAACTCGGCCAGACCGAACAGGTTCGCCGCCCGCTCGGTGTCGCCGAGCACGTACGACGTCGTCTGGTAGATCGGCGTCGCCCGGGCCCCGGTGGTGGGGTCGGGGGCGGCGCCCGCGTGGATCTGCCGGGTGTCGAAGGACCAGGCGGCGGGGTCTGTGGGCATGGGCGTGCTCCTGCGTGCGGCGTCGGGGGCGTGCCCGGTGGGGTGGTCAGGGACCGGATCGGGCGCGGGCGGACGCTAGGACCCGACGGGACGTCGAGGTGGCAGCGTAGTGACAACCGTGCGAACCGACGCCGGCCGCAGCCGCGTCAGCGGCCGGTGAGCCGGTCCACCTCTGCCAACTGCTCCCCGGTGAGCTGCCATCCCACGGCGCGGGCGTTGGCGTGGACCTGCTCGGGGCGGGTGGCTCCCGCGATCACCGAGGCGACGGGTCCCTGACAGGCCAGCCAGGACATGGCGAGCTCGAGCAGCGAGTGTCCGGCGTCCCGGGCGAACGCCTCCAGCTCGCGCACCGTGGCGACCCGGTCGTCGTCGATGAAGGTCGCCCGCCGTTCCTCGGGCAGCCAGTTGAGCCGCCAGCCCGGGTCCTGCTCCTCGCCGCTGGTGTACTTGCCGGTCAGCAGCCCCGACGCCAGTGGGAAGAACGGCAGGACCGCGAGCCCGTGCCGGCGAGCGGCCTGCAGGATGTCGTCCTCGACGTCGCGGGCCAGCAGGCTCCAGTGGTCCTGGGCGCAGACGAACCGCGCGGTCCCGGCACGACGGGCGGCCGCCTCGGCCTCGTCGGCCTGGGCTGCCGAGAGGTTGGAGTGGCCGATCTCGCGCACCTTGCCCGTGGCGACGAGCTCGTCGAGCGCCCCGAGGGTCTCCTCGATCGGAACCTCGGGGTCGGGGCAGTGGAGCTGGTACAGGTCGATGTGGTCCACGCCGAGGCGTCGCAGGCTGGCCTCACAGGCGCTGCGCACGTGGTCGGGGGGGGCGCCCTGGCGCTGGTCGTCGAGCGCCATCCCGAACTTGGTCGCGATGATCGCGTGGTCCCGGCGGGAGCCGAGGGCGCGGCCGAGGAGCTCCTCGGATGCGCCCTCCCCGCCGTAGACGTCGGCGGTGTCGAACAGGGTGATACCGGCCTCGAGCGCGGCGTCCACGACCCGCTGGGTCTGGTCGGCGTCGATGCGACCGCCGAAGTTGTTGCAGCCGAGGCCGACGAGCGAGACCTCCAGGTCACCGATGCGACGGGTCTCCATGGGGGTCTCCGGGTGCTCGGTGAGATCCGCATCGTGCCCGGCCAGGGCGCGGAACGCGAGTGCGGCGGATCCGAGGTGGGGGTGCGGATCGGTGCCCAGCAGCGCGCCCTGGAGAACACAACGTGCCCGACCGACTACTTTCAGTTAGATGCCGTTGTGCTGGTCGGTCCAGAGCGGTTGTGTGGGAGTCCGATGGACGACCGATGGCACGCCACCCTCACCCGCCCGGCCACGTTGCCGGGTCGTCCCGTGGCGGCGGAGACCTTCAGCTTCGTCGACCCGGTCCGGTCCTGGGCCTGGCCGCCGCTGGTCGTGTGGGCGGTCATCACCGTCACGCTCGAGGCCGCCTCCCTGCTGGACCACGAGGGGCTGCTGAGCCTCCCCGGGCTCGGCCGGCTCGGCTCGGTCCCGTTGTCGCTGGCCACCGCCACCGCCGCGCTCGGTCTGCTGTGGACGCGGGCGACGCCGCCGGTGCGGTTCGGACCGATCTGGTGGCTCGTGGCCGCCGGTGTCG
>PWWI01000015.1 GCA_003561535.1 Nitriliruptoraceae bacterium | reverse complement strand
GGCCGGCTCGGACGTCGGTGCCGTGACCACCAAGGCCGTCCCCGCCGAGGACGGCACCTACCGCATCACCGGCCAGAAGATCTACATCACCTACGGCGAGCACGACCTGACCGACAACATCATCCACCTGGTGCTCGCCCGGCTGCCCGACGCCCCGCCCGGGGTCAAGGGCATCTCGCTGTTCATCGTGCCCAAGGTGCTGGTGAACGACGACGGCTCGCTGGGTGAGCGCAACGACGTCCAGGTGGTCTCGATCGAGCACAAGCTCGGTATCCACGGCTCACCGACCTGTGTGATGGCCTTCGGCGAGGAGACCGGCGGTGCGGTCGGCGAACTGGTCGGCGAGCCGAACCAGGGCATGCGCCAGATGTTCACGATGATGAACGACGCGCGTCTCGGCGTGGGCCTCCAGGGGCTGGCGATCGCCGAGCGGGCCTACCAGCAGGCGCTGCACTACGCCCAGGACCGACAGCAGGGCCGCGGGCCGGACACGCCGCCGGGGGAGCAGGCCCCGATCATCGAGCACGCCGACGTGCGTCGCATGCTGCTGACGATGAAGGCCAACATCGAGGCCGTCCGGGCCCTGTGCTACCTCAACGCCCACGCCCTCGACCTGGCGCACGCGGCTGAGGACGACGCGGTCCGCGAGGAGCACCGCAAGCTGGCGGACCTGCTCACCCCACTGTCGAAGGCCTGGGGGACCGACGTCGGCGTCGAGATGACCTCCGTCGCGGTCCAGGTCCACGGGGGCATGGGGTACGTGGAGGAGACCGGGGTCGCGCAGCACTACCGCGATGCCCGCATCGCCCCCATCTACGAGGGCACCAACGGGATCCAGGCCCTCGACCTCGTCGGACGCAAGCTGCCGATGGACGGCGGGGCCTTCGTCAAGGGGTTCCTGGGCGAGTTGCGCACCGAGGTCGACCACCTGCCCGCCTCCCTGGCGGCGATCGCCGATGCCCTGCACGACGGCCTGGACGGCGTCGATCGGACCACTGCCTGGCTCGGTGAGCACCGCGAGTCCTTCGACGACGTCGCCGCCGGGGCGAGCCCCTACCTGCGGCTGCTGTCCACGGTGGTCGGCGGGGTCCTCCTGGCCCGTGGCGCTGCGGCGGCCCAGCGGCTGCTCGACGAGGGCGCGACCGGTGCGGACGCGGAGTTCCTGGCGGCCAAGGTCACGATCGCCCGGTTCTTCGCGACCCAGCTCGTGCCGGCTGCCGTGGGCCTCGAGTCCTCGGTGACCGCCGGCGCCACCGACCTGCGCGCACTCCACGCCGGACAGCTGGCGCCCTGATCGCCAGGATCCCCGCCGCGCGCGGCGCTGGGCCGAACGGAAGGCGACCGTGAGCGAGTCGACCGACACCGAGGTGGCCGACACCGAGGTGGCCGGGGACGGCCCGCCCGACCCGGTGCTGCGCCTGGCCCGCCGGGTGGTCGGCACCCCGATCGAGCGGGACGGGGTGGTGCTGGTGCCCGTCGCGGTGGTGCGCGGGGGCAGCGGTGGTGGCTCCGGCACCGACGGCGAGGGCAACCTCGGCCAGGGTGCCGGCTGGGGCGGCACCGCGCGGCCGGTCGGTGCCTACGTGCTCGCCGAGGGCCGGGTGCGCTACGAGCCCGTCATCGACGTGGCCCGCATCGTGCTGGGTGCACAGCTGGCCGGGACGGTGGCGGTGCTGGTACTCGGCCGCTGGCTCAGATCCAGGTCGTGACCCGCTCGGCAGCCGCCGCCCCACGCGGGACACCGCGGAGCACCACCGTCGCGTGACCGGTCAGCAGGGGCCGCAGCGACACGGCCGCCAGGGCGGTGAGGTGGTCGGTGGTACCCGCCTCGATCCCGAGGGTGCCCTCGCCGAGCGCGCCGGCCACCGCCAGCAGCTCAGCCTGGCTCCAGGTCCGCGACGCGGTGCGCAGGGCCGGGAGGTCACCACGGGCCTGCGCCGTCGGCGGGTGATCGGGGAGCGGCTGTGCCTCGTGGGTCCATGCGGGGATACCCGTCGTGCTCGCCGTGAGGTCGTCGGGGGACGGAGCGCCGTCCAGGCCGTCGCCGAGGAGCAGGTCGGGATGGCCGGCTTCCTGCGCCCCGATCTGGGACGGGTGGCCGATGCTGACCCCGTCGGGTTCGCCCGCGGTCAACGCCACCGTGCCGCCGAGCCACCAGGTCGCCAGGGCGACGCTGGCGCTGGTCCAGCAGGGGGGTGCCAGGAGGCGGACGGTGGCGCCGGGACCCACGAGGTGGTCCAGCTCCAGCAGGTGGGCGCCCTTGGCGGCCCAGTTGACCAGGGAGGCCCCGCTCTGCTCGTAGCGGGCCTGCCGGTGCAGCACGGTCACCGCCGGGCGGTGGCCGAGCGTGGCCGCACCGGTGGTGATGGCTGCGGCGACGTCGGTCGGCGCCGGCTGGTCGGTCCGGGGTCCACCGAGCTGCACCTGCACCTCCTGGGATGATCCTGCCGACCCTCGGACGCCGGTGGGCCCGCGCTGCGGCGGACCGCGGTGGCCTGCTGGTGGGGCGCCGAAGCCGGTCGGTGGCGTCGGGGACGGCGGGACCCGATGGTACCGTCGAGGTCCCTCGTGCCCGTCCGGGTGGCTGCGATGGCCACCCCGACGACCGCTCCGTCCTGCCGAGCGAGGTCCCCACGTCGTGTCCGGTTCCCTGACCTTCTCCGACATCCGGCGCCCTCGCAGCGCCCGTGTCGCGCGTACGGCCGCCATCGTGTTCGGGGCGGTCCTCGGGCTGCTGCTGCTGTGGGGGCTGATCGTCGGCGGGCTGTGGTCCTACGCCTGGGTGCAGCTCGGGGGCGAGGACGTGCCGGCGCTGCGCGAGGAGGGGCTGGCCACCCTCGGTTCCGTCGACGGGCCCTATGCGCCCGAAGGCGCCACGACGGTCCTGATCGCCCTGACCGGCCCGGTCGATCCGACGATCCCGCGCCCACCGGCGCTCGAGGCGCCGCTGGTGCTGCTCCAGGTCGGTGGCCCGAGGGCGCGGCCGGCCGCCCTGGTGCTCCCCGAGGACGTGCCGCTGGCCCGGGAGCTGACCTTCGCCGACGTGCAGGCCGACGGGGGCACCGACCCCCTCGTCCGAGCGGTGGTGGACTACACCGACGTCGCCGTCGACCACGTCGTCAGCCTCTCGATCGACGCCCTGCCGCGGCTGGTGGACGCGCTCGCCCCCGTCGAGGTGTGTCGCAGCGACGGTTGCTCGACCCCGCGGGGCGACGAGGTCCGCACCCTGCTGCTGCGCGCCGAGGACGAGGAGCTGGCGCTGCTCACCGCGGACCTGGTGCGCTCGATCGCGGCCGTCATGGACACCCGGTGGGCCGTGACCTCCCCCCGGCAGGCGTGGCGGGTCGTGTCGGCGGTGTCGGAGGAGGTGGTGACCGACGCCAGCTTGCGGGGCGGCCGGCTGCTGGACCTGGCGCAGGTGCTGCGCACTCCGGTGCGCATCGAGGTCGATCGACTCCCGGTGCTGGTCAACCCCGCGTCGGGCCAGGTCCTCCCCATCCACGAGCCCGTGCAGGTCAGGCTCGAACACCTGCGCGTCGGCACCCCGTTGACCGAAGCGGCGGGTGCGACCGAGGACCTGGAGGAGCAACTGCTCGCCGGCATCGAGGTGGCGGTGCTCAACGGTGCGGGGGTCGACGGGTTGGCCGGCCGGGTCCAGATCGAGCTCGAGTCCGGGGGCTTCGTCGTGGTGGGGACCGGCAACGCGCCGAGCTTCGACCGCCAGCGGACCGTCATCACCTACCGTGGGGACGAGGAGGCGGCCGCCTTCGCCGCGGTGCGGATGAGCGAGCGGCTCGGTGGTGTGGAACTCGAAGCCGTCGCGCAGCGTCCGACCTTCGAAGGCGAGGAGGTCGACGTGCTGGTGATCGCAGGGGAGGATCTGTCGTGACGGCAGTGGCAGCGCTCCTGTGAGCCGTGGTGAGCTCGGTCCGTGGGGCCCCGTCGTCGAGAAGGGCCGGTCCCGGCGTGCCTTCCGGCGCCTCGCGGCGCTGCTGGGCGTCGGTGGGCTGCTGACCATCGCCGCGGTCGGCACCACGACCCAGCTGCTGGTGCAGCAGGTCGAGACCAACCTCAGTCGCGTGCCGGTCCCGGAGCTGGAGGAGCCCGTGGAGCGCTCCGAGGCCCGGTACTTCCTGCTGGTCGGCTCCGACGCTCGGGACGGCCTGGATGCCGACGACCGTCGGGACCTGACCCTGGGGAGTTTCGACGGCCAGCGCAGCGACGTGGTGATGTACCTCGCCATCAGCGCCGATCGGGAGCAGGTGTCGCTGGTCAGCCTCCCCCGGGACCTGCTGGTCGAACTGGACGGTCGTAGCCAGAAGCTGACCGACACCTTCGCCGGGGGGCCGGATCAGCTGATCCGCGTGCTGCGGGACAACTTCCAGCTCCCGGTCAACCACTACGCCGCGGTGACGCTGGGCGGGTTCGTCGACGTGGTCCGCACCCTGGGGTCGGTGGAGATCTGCCTGGAGGAACCCCTGCGTGACCGCAAGGCCGGTGCCGACTTCGAGGCGGGGTGCCATGACATGGACGCGGCCGAGGCGCTGGCCTTCGTCCGTTCCCGTCAGGGCGCACGCGCGGACCTCGAGCGCATCGACCGGCAGCAGACGTTCCTGCGCGCGGTGCTCCGCGACCTGACCGCGACCCGCACGCTGGCCAACGCCCGACAGGTCTACCGGCTCACCGAGGACGTCGCCTCAGAGTTGACCACCGACGACCGGCTCCAGACGGCCCAGATGCTCGGCTTGGCCGACGAGATGCGCACCGTGATCAGCGCGGGGATGCCGATGACCGCCGTCCCCGCCTACCCCCGTCGGATCGACGGACTGGACTACATGGTGGCCTACGGGCCGGGGGCCAGGGCGTTGTTCGACGACCTGCGGGCCGGCCGGCAGATCGCGGACCGCGGGACCCGGGACGAACGGGACGAGACGGTCGTGGGCATCGCCAGCGTCGGGCAGGGCGCCGGCATCCTGGACTCGACGCTGCGGTTCGCCGGCTTCCAGACCCGCATCGGCGCCCGGGTCGGCCCGACCGAGGAGCTCGGGGCCGTGACCACGGTGTTCGTGGTCCCGGGCGAGGAGGAGCGGGCCGGCTGGGTCGCCGCCACCCTCGGTGCCCCGACGTTGCCGCTGCCCGAGGACGTGACGGTGCCCGATGGCGTCCACGTGCTCGTCGCCAGCGGTGACGACGCGACGACCTGACGGTGACGGCACCGGGTGGCTCGCCCACCGATCGTGCTCCCGGCCCTTCGCTCGCCGTGGTGTTCGTGACCCATGACACCCGCGACGAGGTGCTCGCGGCCCTGGACACGGTCGCCGCCGACCCCGAGCGGCCCACCGACCTCGAGGTGGTGGTCGTGGATGCCGGATCCCATGACGGCACGGTCGCGGCGGTCCGTGCCCGCGCGGACGGCACCCGCGTCCTCGCCCTGGCCAACACCGGGTTCGGCCGGGGAGCCAACGCCGGTGTTCGGGCGACCAGCGCGCGGTTCGTGCTGGTCGCCAACGCCGATGTGCGGGTGCAGCCCGGGGCGCTGCAGCGGCTGGCCGCGGCGCTGGCTGCCGAGGATGATGTGGCGGGTGTGGGTCCCCAGGTCCGCTACCCCTCGGGTGCGCTCCAGGCGTCGGCGCGTCGTGAGCTCGACGCCGCCACCGTCCTCGGCCACGCGGCGCTGGGACGGCTGTGGCCGGAGAACCCCTGGACCCGCCGCTACCACGCCCGCGATCTGCCGAGCGACGTCCCGCGGGAGGTGTCGTGGCTGTCGGGGTGTGCCCTGCTGCTGCGGCGGGAGGCCCTCGAGTCGGTGGGTGGGTTCGATCCCGGCTACTTCCTCTACGTCGAGGACGTCGACCTCGGGGACCGGCTGCGGGCCGCGGGCTGGCGGCTGCGGTACGAGCCGGCTGCGGTGGTCGAGCACCGCGTGGGTGCGTCCACGTCGCGCGCTCGGCTCACCGCGCTGCGGCACCACGCCGTGAGCCTCGACCGCTACCTGGCCCGCCGTCTGCGCGGCGCCGGCCGCCTGCTGCGCCCTCTGCTGCCGGTGGCGCTGGCGATGTGGGCCGTCGTCACCGCCCTCTCCGAGCGCCGTGGAGCGACACGCAGCACCACCGGGGAACGCGTCGAGGTCCCCGGTCGGTCGGGCAGCCGGTGAGCGGGGTGGTGTGCGATGGCCCCGTGGCCGGGCCCGACCGGTCCGCCGGGCTGTGCTACACACGGTTCGGGTGCGGCCATGCCTCCAGCACGCACCCGCCCGCACACCGGTGGTGGAGGCCCCAGGGGGTGGTCAGGTGACCTCGCAGCCTGGCGGTGTCGATGCTGCCGTCGTGCCGAGCGGCCCGCGTCGGATCGCCCTGGCCGCCTCCGGCAAGCTCGTCGAGCTGTGGCGCGCCCGGGAGCTGCTGGTGCAGCTGGTGCGCAAGGAGCTCAAGGTCCGCTACCGCAACTCCGCCCTCGGCTTCCTGTGGTCGATGCTGACCCCCGTGCTGATGACCGCGGTGTTCAGCGTGGTGTTCACCCAGATCGTGCGGATCCCCGTGGACGACTTCCCGGCGTTCTTCATCTCGGGCTACCTCGTCTGGCAGTTCCTGCAGAACT
>PWWI01000147.1 GCA_003561535.1 Nitriliruptoraceae bacterium | reverse complement strand
GCTTCTTCTTCCGTGACAAGCACGTCATCGTCGTCGGTGGGGGCGACTCGGCCATGGAGGAGGCGACCTTCCTGACCAAGTTCGCCTCCAAGGTGACGGTCGTGCACCGTCGGGACCAGCTACGCGCATCGGTGATCATGCAGGAGCGTGCCTTCAAGAACGATCGCATCGAGTTCGCCTTCAACGCCACCGTCGCGGAGATCCTCGGCGAGGGCGGTCTCATGAGCGGTGTGGTGCTGACCGACACGGTGACGGGTGAGCAGCGCACGTTGGCGGCCGACGGACTGTTCCTGGCGATCGGCCACATCCCCAACACCTGGCTGTTCGACGACGTGCTCGAGACCGACGACGAGGGCTACCTCATCGTCGACGAGCCCTCCACCGTGACCAACGTGGCAGGCGTCTTCGCCTGCGGTGATGTCATGGACCACACCTACCGTCAGGCGGTCACCGCCGCGGGGACCGGCTGCCGGGCCGCCATGGACGCCGAGCGCTACCTCGCCGGTGGGGCAGGCGTGACCGCTGCGGATCCGGAGGGCGAGCCCACGGTCGTCGGCGGCTGAGCGTCGGATCATCTGCCGCCGGCCGACGGGCGCGCTGTACCGTGCGTCCCGGACCCACGATCCGAAGCAGCCCACAGCGCGCGAGTGGGAGCTGCAGACACAGGAGCGTCACCCATGGGAGCTATCCCCGTCAGCACCAGCGACTGGACCACGCAGGTCCTGGAGTCGGACCGGCCCGTGCTCGTCGACTTCTGGGCCGAGTGGTGCGGGCCCTGCAAGATGGTGTCGCCGATCGTCGATGAGATCGCGGACGAGCGGGCGGACGAGCTGAAGGTCGTCAAGCTGAACGTGGACGAGAACCCCGAGACCGCCCGGGAGTACGGGATCATGTCGATCCCCACGCTGCTGGTGTTCAAGGGGGGCCGGCCCGACAAGCGGATCGTCGGCGCCAAGGGCAAGGCCGCGCTGCTGAAGGACCTGAGGGACTACGTGAGCTGAGCAGCTCACCTCACCCGAGCGCCCCGGCTGCCGGCCGGGGTGCTGCTCGTCGGGGGCACCTGCCCTCGAGCTGTGGATCTGCCCATGCCCCCTGAGTGGACCGAGCTGATCGGCTACGTCGCATCGGCCTTGATCGTCCTCAGCCTGCTCATGTCGTCGGTGTTCCGGCTGCGGGTCATCAACCTCGTCGGCGCGGTGGTGTTCACCGCCTACGGGGGGCTGATCGGCTCGATCCCGGTCATGGTCACCAACGGCGCCATCGTGCTGATCGACGTGTACTACCTGGTGCGGATGGCCCGTGATCGGGCTCAGGGCGCCTACTTCGAGGTGGTCGCGGTCCCGGCCGACTCCCCGCTCCTCGAGCGGTTCCTGCACTTCCACCGTGAGGACCTCCGCCGCTTCCAACCCGAGTTCGACGGACTCCGCGCGGAGCATCTGGCCTGGATGGTCCTGCGGGACGGTGTCGCGGTGGGTGTCGTGCTGGCCCGCGTGGACGGCGAGGTGGCGACGATCGACCTCGACTACGTCACACCCGCACACCGTGACCAGCGGGCCGGGACCCACTTCTACACCACCCCAGGGCTGTTCTCAGAGCACGGGGTCCGGACCCTGCGCACCACGGCGAGCGTGCCCGGCCACCGTCGCTACCTGCACGACATGGGGTTCACCCCGGCCGGGACGGACGTCCTCGAGCTCCCCGCCCCCTGAGCCGCCCCGGCGTGATCCTGGGCCCTCCGGCGGCGCGTAGGCTCGCAGCGTGGAACCGATCCGGTTGGGCAGCATCGGGCCCGAGGTCGAGGACGTCCAGCGTCGCCTCGAGGCCCTTGGTCTGACGTGCCCCAGCGACCCGAGCGTGTTCGACCCGGCCACCGAGGCCGCCGTCCGGACCTTCCAGCAGCGGCGGGGGCTGATCGCCGACGGCGTCGTGGGCTCGGAGACGTGGCAGACGCTGGTCGGGGCCTCCTTCAGCCTGGGTGACCGGCTGCTGTACGTCACCCGACCGTTGATGCGCGGGGACGACGTCCGCGAGTTGCAGCGGCGCCTGAACCGCCTCGGCTTCGACGCCGGGTACGACGACGGCCTGTTCGGCCCGCAGACGGTGGCGGCGGTCCGCGAGTTCCAGCTCAACGCCGGGTTGCTCGTCGACGGCATCGCCGGCCGGGAGACCGTGGAGCACCTGCTCCGCCTCCACCGATCCCACCAGGAAGCTCCGGTGGCGGCGGTCCGCGAACGTGAGGCGCTGCGACGACCGTCCCGCCGCAGCCTGGCCGGGGCCCGGCTGATGGTCGACCCCGGCCACGGGATCGCGGATCCGGGGCTGTCCTCAGCCGACGGGGCGCAGGAGCACGACCTCACCTGGCGCATCGGCGCGGCCCTGGAGGGACGGCTCGCCGCCCTCGGTGCGCACGTGGTGCTCAGCCGTGGCCCCAACACCAGCCCGACCCCCTCCCAGCGGGCCGCACAGGCCAACGCAGAGGACGTGGAGCTGATCCTGTCGATCCACCTCAACGGTGCGAACTCACCGCGGGCGCGGGGGGCGGCCGCCTACCACTTCGGCACCGAGGTGCAGATCTCCGATCGGGGCCAGCGCCTCGCCGAGCTGGCCCTGGCAGCGGTGCTGGACGCCACCGGGACCCAGGACTGCCGCGTCCCCCCCTCGATCAGCCCCATCCTGCGCGAGTCGCGGGCGCCAGCCGCGGTGATCGAGCCCGGCTTCCTCACCCATCCGGAGGAGGGTCGGCAGCTCGCCGAGCCGCGCACCCAGCACCGCCTCGCCGCGGCCTTGACCCACGCGATCACCCACTACCTGCTCGGCGACCCACCGTCGACACCCGCCAGGATGGCGCCGGTGACCTCCGCCCGCAGCACGCTCTGACGCAACTGCACGACCAGCGCTCCGACCCCGACCGCGACCGCGCCGACGCCGAAGGCCAACCGCGGTCCACCGGTGTCCACGGCGAGCCCGGCGCTGCTGGCACCGATCGCGACCCCGAACACCACCGCCGACTGCAGCCAAGCCTGCGCCTCGGTCTGCGTGCCGCGGATCGCGAGGTCGTCCAAGAGTTGGAAGGCCACGATGGTCGTCGGTGCCAGGAACACCCCGGACAGGAACAGTCCAGCGGTGAACAACCTCAGATCGTGCACCGTGAGGGGGAGCAGGAGCAAGCCCAGGGCCAGGGCCACCGCCAGCGTCCGCAGCCGTCCCGGCAGCGTGCCCGGCCATGGCCGGGCGCCGTACACGATGCCGCTGAGCAGGCTGCCGGTCGCCAGGGTGGCGATCATGCGGCCGGCGTCGCTGCGATCGCCGGCGAGCTCCGCCACGGCCGGCACGGTGATGTCCAGCACCCCGAAGGCGACCGCCGCGAAGGCGATGGCCAACGCGATGACCCGCACCCCCGGCGCGCGCAGGGCGCCGCCGCGGGGCCGATGGCCATCTCGACGTGGGGCCGACCGTGCAGCCGCGGTGCTCGCGTACCCGGTGGACCCCACGGCGGCGAACACCCCGGCCAGCACCACCGACCAGCCCGCCGTGCCGGCCTCCGCGATCCAGACCGCGAGCAGCGGACCCATGACGAACCCGAGCTCCACCGAGATCGAGGACAGGGCGAAGGCCGTCTCCCGCAGCTGCCCTGTGGGGAACAGGCGTGACAGCAGCACCCGCGACGCCGCGGTGACCGGTGGGTAGAAGGCACCGGTGAAGAGCGCCGCCACCACCAGCAGCCACACGGGTGAGCCGCCGGCGGCCGCGAGGGCGAGACTGATCGTGCCGGCGAGGTAGCCGACCGCATCGGGCACCAGGATCCTGGCCTGACCGAACCGGTCCACCAGACGGCCCTGGAGTGGGGATGCGAGCCCCACCCCCAGCTGGTGGCCCGCGCTGACCAGCCCAGCCGCCGCGTAGCTGTAGCCGTGCTCACGCAGGAGGAGGACCAGGGCGAGGATCATCATGCCCGGCGTCAGACGCGCGACCATGGAGGTCAGCAGCGGCCACCGTGCAGCGCGGTGGGTGAACAGCTCGTGGTAGGCGCGCACGGACAGCTCGCGGGGTTCGTGGTGGGGTCACCGGGGGCGTGTCGGGGGCGGGGCGTTCGCTCAGTCCGCGTCGCCGCCCGGTTGTCTCGACGTCGAGACGACTGCGCCGCTGACGGTATCGCCGCGTCGCGGTACCGGGGCCGTCACGGGCAGCCGGGCCAGGCCCTCGTCCCAGGCATGCTCGAGGGACTCCGCCCACCGCACGGTGCGGCGGGTGTCGAGTCGCAGCAACGGCGTGCGAGGGTGCTCACGGTGGATCGTGAAGCCCTCGTGCAGCAGCCAGGTCACCGGGAGCAGGCAGGTGCGCTCCCGGAACCGACGGTCCCCGTACGCCTCGACCGCTGGTCGATCCTGTCGGATGGCCTCCCGCAGCGCGGCCTGCAGCAACAGCCGGCCGATGCCCGCATCCCGGTGGATGTCCCCGACGTAGGCCGTGGCCAGGAGCAGCGCGTCGCGATCGGCACGCGGTGCCGTCCCACCTCGCGGCGCGTACCGGTCGCTCGGGGCGAACAGGGCGAAGCCGGCCACCTCCCGCCCCCGCTGGTTGCCGCGTGGTACCTCGACGACCGCTCCCGCCGGCAGACCGTCAGCCGTACACGCCTCGACCCAGTCGCGCTTGCGTTCGGACGGATCGCGCTGCGCCTCGTGAGGTGGGACGGCGGGAGCGAGCCCGCCGAGCACGGTCGGTGACCGCGGCTGCGGACACGGTCCGCCCAGTTCCCAGAACACGCACCGGGCGCAGGCTCCCGGGAGCCGCTCCACCTCCCCGGCGGTGAGCGGGAGCGGACGTCGTCCCACGGCTCAGGCCGAGCGTGTCGGACGACGGGGGCCGTCATCACGTGGCAGGACGAGGCCGATCGCCGCCCCGATCACCGCCCCGACGAGGAGCCCGAGGAGGGCTCGCCGCCAGCCGGACGGGCCGGTGATGCGGCCCTCAGCTGCCGTCGGCTCGACCGGTTGCCCACCCATCACGCCTCCTGAACTGCGCAGCGTCCCGGCCAGTCCGAGGATCCACAACCACCCGAGCGCGCGTGCGCGACCGTCTGCGCCCGCCCGGTCGCTACGCTCGAGCGTAGCGGCGCGGCCCTGTCCGGACCCCGGAGAGGGCGGCGCCAGCATCGCACTACCTGGAGATCCGTGTGCGGCTCGATACCGACCCTTACCTCTCCCGCTACGCGCTGCGCGTGACGGGGATGAGCGCATCGGAGATCCGTGCGCTCTTCGCTGTCGCCTCCCGACCGGAGGTCGTGTCCTTCGCCGGCGGGATGCCAGCCACATCGGCGCTCGACATGGAAGCCGTCGAGGCGGTCGTCGCTGGCGTGATCCGCGATCATGGCGCGCTGGCGCTGCAGTACGGCGGAGGCCAGGGGCGGCCCGAGCTGCGGGAGTTGCTGCTGGACGTGATGCGGCACGAGGGTGTCCCGGGGCACGCCGACGACCTGATCGTGACGGTGGGGGGCCAGCAGGCCCTGGAGCTGGTCGCGAAGTGCTTCATCGACGACGGCGCCATCGTGCTGGCGGAGGGTCCCACCTACGTGGGCGGCATCGGTGCCATGGCCAGCCACCGTGCCGAGGTCCGGCACGTCCCGATGGACGACGACGGGATGGACATCGACCTGCTGGAGGAGGCGCTCGCGCAGCTGGCAGCCGAGGGGCGCCGCGCGAAGTACGTCTACACCATCCCCAACCACCAGAACCCCGCAGGGGTGTCGCTGTCGGTACCGCGCCGTGAGCGGCTGGCCGAGCTGGCGGTGGAGCACGACCTGCTCGTGGTGGAGGACAACCCTTACGGCCTGCTCGACTTCGGTGGTCGCTGCCTGCCGAGCCTGCGGTCCATGATCCCGGACCGGGTCGTCTACATCGGCACGATGTCCAAGACCTTCGCCCCAGGGGTGCGCACGGGCTGGATCGCCGCACCGGGGCCGATCCGGGACAAGCTGGTCCTCCTGCGCGAAGCCGCTGACCTGTGCCCGTCGAACCTCACCCAGATGATCGTGGAGCGCTGGCTGGCGACCCAGCCGTGGCGCGAGCAGATCAAGCGGTTCACGGAGCTCTACCGCGAGAAGGCCGATGTCATGCTCGCCTCCCTCGAGCAGGAGATGCCGCCGGGGGTCAGCTGGACCGTCCCGGCCGGGGCGTTCTACATCTGGTTGACGGTGCCGGCCGGCATCGACACCTCGGACCTGCTGGCCAAGGCGGTCGGACGACGGGTCGCCTACGTCCCCGGCCGCGGGTTCTACGCCGACGGTTCGGGTGGCGAGCAGATGCGGCTGTGCTTCAGCTACCCCGAGGTGTCCCGGATCCCCGAGGGGGTCTCGAGGCTCGGTGAGCTGCTCCACGACGAACTGGAGCTGGTCCAGGCCCTGTTCGGTGATCACGCACCCTCCCCGGACCGACGCCCCGGTGAGCCGGCCTCGGGCGTGGGCGGGTGAACGGGCAGCCGTCGCACGGGTCGGCCGGCCAGGAGGGACCGTGACGCTGGACGGGACCACCGAGCAGCCCGGCATCGACGATGACGCGCCGTCGACGGTGGTGTTCGACATCGGCGAGGTCCTCATCGATGAGACCCGCGTCTGGGCGGTGTGGGCCGACCTGTTGGGGGTCTCCCACCTGACCTTCGCCTCGGTGCTCGGTGCTGCCATCGTGCAGGGTGAGGGGCTGCGGGCGGTGTTCGATCACCTGGCGCCGAACCTCGAGTGGCAGAGCCTGGAGCAGGAACACGAGCACCGCTACGGCGGTTTCCGGGAGGAGGACCTCTACCCGGACGCACGAGGCTGCCTCGAGGAGCTGGTCAGCCTCGGGTTCTCGATCGTCATCGCCGGGAACCAGCCCGCACGCCGTCGAGCACAGCTGGCATCGCTGGGTCTGCCGCACGACGCGATGGCGATGTCGGAGGAGCTCGGGGTCGCCAAGCCCGATCCGGCCTTCTTCGACCGTGTCCTGGAGCTGGCGGGGGGCGACGAGCCGGGTGAGCTCCTCTACGTCGGCGACCGGACCGACAACGACGTCGCTCCTGCTGCCGCCGCCGGGCTCCGCACCTGCTGGCTACGGCGGGGGCCCTGGGGGCAGCTCCAGGATCTGCCTGACACGACCGAGGAACCCGACCTGGTGCTGGAGGGCCTGGGAGAGCTGGCCACCCTGCTGACGACCTGGCGTGGAGGGACGACATGACCGCTGCGGAACCGCTTCCCATCGACGCGCGCAAGCAGGCTGCCGCCATGGCAGCTCTGGAGCTGGTCGAGGACGGCATGCAGCTGGGTCTCGGCACCGGGTCCACCGTCGAGCACCTGCTCGCGGCGATCGCGGCCCGTGGGCTGGATGTGTCCGGGGTCCCGACCTCGGAGGCGACCGAGGCCTACTGCCGCGAGCTGGGTATCCGGTTGCTGCACCCCTCCGAGGTGGAGCGTCTCGACCTCGCGATCGATGGTGCGGACGAACTCGACCGGGCCCTCACGGCCACCAAGGGCGGCGGTGGCGCCCTGCTCCGCGAGAAGGTGGTGGCGGCCATGGCCGAGCGCTTCGTCGTGATCGCGACCACCGACAAGCTCATCGACCGCCTGGGTGACGGCTTCCCGCTCCCTATCGAGGTGGTGCCCTTCGCCGAAGCTCCCGTCACCCGACGTCTACGTGACCGCGGCTACGAGGTGCGGCTGCGGACCGCGGGAGAGGGTCCGGCGGTGGTCACCGACAACGGCAACCACCTGCTGGATGCCCGCATGGTCGGCGGCATCGAGGATCCGGCGGTCGAGGAGCTGTGGATCGCCGCCCTCCCGGGTGTCGTCGAGTGCGGGCTGTTCGTGGACCTGGTCGACCAGGCCCTGCTCGCCGACGAGCAGGGCCGGGTGCTGTCGCTGGAACCCGAGCCCAGCTGAGGTCAGTCCACGGGCTGATCGGAGCCCTCACGCGGCGCCCCCTGGGCACCGAGACCGTCGGCGATCACCGCGACGATCCGCTCGAGATCATCCACCGACCCGAACTCCACGGCGAGCCGGCCCTTCTTGGCCCCCATCGTGATGCGGACGCGGGCCTGCAGCGCGTCCGACAGGTCGTCCTGGAGCTCGAGCACGCCCGGAGCGGTCGGGGTGCGACGCGGTTTCGATCGCGGGGACGGCTCGTCCATGAGCTTGACGCGCACCAGCTCCTCCGTGGCCCGGACCGACAACCCTTCGGTCACGATGCGTTCCGCCAAGGCCGACTGGCGGGAGCCGTCGGGGATGGCCAGCAGGGCGCGGGCGTGCCCGGCGCTCAGCACGCCGGCCGCCACCCGTCGTTGGACCGACGGTGGGAGCTGCAACAGCCGGATCGTGTTGCTGACCGCTGGACGCGACCGACCGAGCCGGGTGGCGAGCTCCTCCTGGGTGACCCCGAACTCCTCGAGGAGCTGCTGGTAGGCCGCGGCCTCCTCCAGTGGGTTGAGCTGCACGCGGTGGATGTTCTCGACCAGCGCCTCCTTCAACAGGTCGGCGTCCTCGGTGTGCCGGATGAGCACCGGCACCGTCGGGAGTCCGGCCAGGTAGGCGGCGCGCAGGCGTCGCTCGCCAGCCACGAGCTCGTACCGGCCATCGGCCAGGGGCCGCACCACCAGGGGCTGCAGCATGCCCACGTCGGCGAGTGACACCGACAGGCCCTCCAACTCGTCCGGATCGAAGACCTCGCGAGGCTGACGTGGGTTGGGGGTGACCAGGTCGGGATCGACCTCCGCGTAGGTCGCCGGACCGACGGCGGTCGCTGGCTGGGGGTCGGGTGGAGGCACCGGCACCCCGGGCTCGTGGGGTTCCGGCGCGTGCGGGCCTGCCCCCTCCTCCCCGTGTTCGGGTGCGGAGGGCTCGAGTCCGGCCGTCTGTGGGTCGGCGGAGCGTCCGGTGGCGGGATCGGACGCGATGTCGATCGCCCGATCAGCTGCCCTGTCGCCCTGCTGGCGCTCCTGCTCCTCGGTGGGGGAGGTCGGTGGTGGGATGAGGGCCGCCAATCCGCGCCCGAGCCCCGATCGTCGTGTCATGCTCCCGCCTCCTCATCGAACGCTGCCTCCCCCTCCGGGGACGTCGCGGATGCCGGCACCGTGAAGCTGCCCCCCAGGAGGCGTTCGACCCCCGATTCCTCCGGCAGCTCCACAGGTAGCTGCAGCCGGAACGCGACCTCCCGCGACAGCCGCTGGTAGGCGCGGGCACCACGGCTCGAGGGGTCGTACAGGGTGATGGGCTGGCCGAAGCTCGGTGCCTCGGAGAGTCGGACGCTGCGCGGGATGACCGTGGTGTAGGTGAGGTCGCCGAAGTAGCCACGCACCTCCCCCACCACCTGCTGGGACAGGTTCGTCCGCGCGTCGAACATGGTGAGGACCACGCCGCCCACCCGGAGCCTGCGGTTGAGGTTGTCCGCCACGAGCTCGACGGTACGCAGGAGTTGGCTCAGACCCTCCAAGGCGTAGTACTCGCACTGGATCGGCACCAGCACCTCATCGGCAGCCACCAGTGCGTTGATCGTCAACAACCCCAGTGACGGCGGACAGTCGATCAACACCACGTCGAAGCCGTCCCGGACCGCTTCCAAAGCGCGCTCCAGACGGTGTTCGCGCGAGAAGGCCGGCACCAACTCGACCTCCGCCCCAGCGAGGTCCAAGGAGGAGGCGAGCAGCGACAGTCGCTCGATCTCCGTCGCCTGCAGGGCTGGGAGCATCTCGTCCCCGTCGACCAAGACCCCGTAGGTCGAAGGTTCCCCCTCCTCGATCCTGATCCCGAGGCCGGTGCTGGCATTGCCCTGGGGATCCAGATCGACGAGGAGGACGCGGGCTCCGAGACTCGCGAGCCCAGCCGCCAGGGAGATCGCGGTGGTCGTCTTGCCGACGCCGCCCTTCTGGTTGGCAACGCAGACGGTCACCGCCCCGCGAGCGGCTTGGTTGGGTATCGTTTCCATGTTATCCCATGTTATCTGATGTTTTACCGCTCCTCACGATGGAGCCCGCATGACTATAACCGTCCTCGGCGCGTTCGGTGTCCCGGATCCGATCTCCGACGGCGTGGCGACCACCCGGCCGCGAAGTCTGCGGAGCACCTCCTGCGCGTCGTCGAGTTCTTCACTCCAGCGCTCTCCCTTCACCGCGTAGAGCATCCCTCCCGGCCGCAGGAACGGGAGGGTCCACGGCAGCAGCCGCACCATCGGTGCGACCGCCCTGGCGGTCGCAAGATCGTACGCGCCGCCGTGATCGCTCAGGATCAGCTCCTCTGCACGCCCGCGAAGGACGGTGACGTCGAGACAGAGCTCCTCCGCGACAGTTCGGAGGAAGTCGGTCTTCTTCTTCCGGCCATCCAGGAGCGTGACGTGGATGTCAGGGCGCAGGATCGCGATCACGACCCCCGGGAACCCTCCCCCGCTTCCCACATCGATCAAGCGTTGTTGTGGAGGTCCGCTCGGCAGGAGGGCAGCCAATCCAGCACTCTCGGGGATATGACGCTCCTCGAGCTCGCCCATGGCCGACCTGGAGACCAGGTTGTGCGGCGACGACCGCACAGCGGCAGCGAACGTGGACAGTTGGCGTCGATGCTCGTCGGTGATCATGAGCCGAGGATAGTGCGTTCATGGTGCGCTACTCGGATCTACCTCTCGCTGGCCGTTCCACGTGGAACGTCCCCTGGAGATCTTCATGTCACGATGGTGTCGGTGAAGCATTCTCGTTCAGGACGACGTGCCTCATGCATCCTCTGCCCGTTCCACGTGGAACGTTCCCTACGATCTTGAGAAACACTCCATTGCGCCTGGAAGTCACTGATCGCGCAAGGCAGAGATATGGGGCTGGCAGCCGGACCGGGTGACTTCGGCCATGACCCCGAGCTCCGCGGTGACAACATCAACTCCGGCAGCAGCCGCCCATGCGGATAGTGCGCTCGCGGCCGATGTCAGATGTCAGCATCGAGACGTGACGGCCGAGGGAGGGAGCGGCGTGAGCCTCCCGGGGCGCCGCGTCCACTACCGTGAAGACCGCGCGTCCCACTCATGCTCAAGAGCAGGATGGCTCACGGCTGCGCACCGAGCGGACTGAACCCGAGTGGGCGCAGACTCTCGAGCGCACCGAACCCCTCAGGAGCCGAACACGCAAGCGCTATACAACCTAGCTTGCGCTCGAATGGCGTGGAACGGCCGAAAGGGCTCGAGCAGGCGTCACCTACTCCTGCTCGATGATCACCCGACGCGCCGGTTCCCTGCCCTGGCTGCGGCTGGTCAACCCATCCACCTCGGCGACCATCTGGTGGATCGCCTTGCGCTCGAAGACGTCCATCGGCTCCAGACGCTCAGCTTCGCCGGTGTCGAGCACCGCGTCGATCGCCTCATCCGCCTTCTCGACCAGCTTCTCCAGCCGCCGCGACCGGTAGCCCTCGGCATCGATCTTGACCCGCGCGCGACGCTGGAACTGCCGCTGCAGCGAGCAGCGGACCAGTTCCTGGATCGCGTCCAAGGTCTGCCCCCGGCGGCCGATCAGTGCGCCACTCCCGATGTCGATGCCCTCCAGCTCCGCGTGATCCTCATGCAGTTTGATGCGCAGATCACCGGGGAGGTCCATGGCGTCCAACAGGCCCTCCAGGAAGTCGGCGGCAGCGTCGGCCTCCTCATCGAGGTCCTGCGGCGAGACCAGGGGAGGCTCGTCGCTGGCCGGCTGCTCATCCTCCTCTTCCGACGCCTCGACGGCGGCGGCGTCCTCCTCGGACGCGTCATCCTCGGCGTCGTCCGCTGGATCGGACACCGCGGTGACCTCGATGTCGATCCGGGCCACGCCGGTCCAACCATCGACCTGGTCACCCTCGAGGCGCACCTCGACCTCGTCGGTGTCGAGGAGGTCGCGGACCGCCGCATCCAGCGCTTCCTGCAGCGTCCCGCCCCGACCGTGCACCGTTCGACCCATGACGTCCTCCTGATGTGCGTCTCAGTCCCGCTTGCCCCCGCGGCGAGGCAGATGCTCGCGCGATGTGCGCTTACCGCCTGCGGGTGGGCGCTCTTCGCCCTTACTTGCTGTCGGGTCCTCGGCCGGAGGTCCCTTCCGGTCGTCCGATCCGTCACCGACCGCTGGCTGGTCCTTGGTGGTGCCGTCGTTCTGTCCCGCGTCGTCGCCAGCGGAGGGCGCAGGCTTCGCATCATCACTGCCGTCGCTGTGATCCTCCGACGGTCCTCCTGGTGGGGTCCGGCGACCGGAGGTGGCACCCCCCTTGCCCGGCGCGCCGGAGCGCGTGTTGTTCGTGGTGCCCGACGTCGCCCCGCCCTTGCCGGCCCCGCCCTTGCCAGCCCCGCCCTTGCCAGCCCCGCCACCACCGGGCTTGTCCTGGAGCTCACCCGATTCGGCTTCCGACTTGACCTCCCGCAGGATGATCCACTGCTGGATGACCTGCCAGATGTTCGTCGTGACCCAGTACAGGAGGAGGCCGAGCATGAACTGGAAGGAGATGACGGCCAGGAACAGCGGCATCACGTAGAGCAGGATCTTCTGCTGCTGCGCCATCGGGTTGTCGACACCTGAGGCGGCGGTGCGGGCCATCATCTGCTTCTGGGTGATGAACATCGTCCCGGACATCACGATGATGAGGAGCCAGCCGGGCCAACCGGCAGCGCTGACCAGCGCCCCCAGCCCCGTGAAACCGTCCTCACGGACGGTGATGAAGTCGGTGAAGAAGTAGAACGGGGCGTTCTGCAACTCATCCATGCCCCGGATGGTCCAGAACAACGCGATGAACACCGGCGCCTGTGCGAGCAGCGGGAGACAGCTCGCTGCCGGGTTGACCCCCTCCGCCTGGTAGAGGGCCATCATCTCTTCGTTCATCTTCGCACGCTTGGCCCGGTACTTCTCGGGATCCTTGCGCATCAGTTCCCGGTCGACCTTGTACTTCTTCTGGATCTCCTTGATCTTCGGCTGGATCGCCTGCATCCCGCGCATGGAGCGCGTCTGCTTGATGGCCAGCGGCAGCAGGAGGATCCGCACCACCAGGGTGAGCAGGATGATCGCCCAACCCCAGCTGTGGACGCCGAAGACCGGCACGACGAGATCGTGGAGGAAGGTGAGCACGCCCTCCAGGAACGCGAGCACGCTGTCAGCGAGGGACCGGAACACGGCGTGTCCTCTGTCAGGTCGTGGGTGAAGGGGCGGGGGACACGCGGCGTCGACGCCAGGCCGCTCGGTCCGCGGGATCGGGGACCGGGTCCAGGCCGCCCGCGTTCCACGGGTGGCAACACCCGACACGTCGAGTCGCGAGCAACGTGCCACGCACCGGACCGTGCCCACGCAGCGCCTGCACGGCGTAGGACGAACAGCTCGGGTGGAAACGACAACGGGGGGCGCGCAGCACCGCAGTGCTGCGCCACAGGTGCACCGGAGCCAGCAACAGACGCACCAACAGGGTGCGGGTAGCCGTCAGCAGGCGGGACGTCGCGGACCGCTGCTCCTGCGTGCCGACCGTGGTCTCTGAGGTCATCCCCCGCCCTCCGCCGACACCGAGGTGTCCAGCACGTCCAGCGCCGTGCACAGCTCTTCGAGCTCCGCACCCAGCTCCCCGAAGGACGCGTCAACGCACCGGCGTCGTGCCACGAGCACCAGATCCACCTCGCGGCGCAGGGGGAGGTGGCGGACCAGTTCGCGCAGCCGCCGCTTCGCGCGGTTGCGCTGGACGGCGCCGCCGACCCGGCGGGAGGCGATCACCGCGACGCGGGCACGGTCGCCGTCCCCGTCGGCGCGCTCCGCAGCGTGGACGATCATGGACCGGCCCGCCCGCTGCCTTGGTCCGCGCAGCACAGCGGAGATGTCCACGCCCCGACGGAGACGACCATGGCCGCCGTCGACGAACGTCACGCGGAGAGCTTCGTCCGACCGCGGCGACGGCGGTTGGTGACGATCCGGCGGCCGGCCTTGGTCTGCATGCGGGCACGGAAGCCGTGCTTGCGTGAACGGCGACGGTTGTTGGGCTGGTAGGTGCGCTTCACAGCGGCCCTCCGAGGATTCCTAGGTGGCACGCGGCAGTGTTCGGGGGCCGTACGGCCGTCGTTGATCGGTCTCGCCGGTCCGAGGCGGTGTGGCATCGGAACCGCACGACGACGTCCGACACGGGAGCCGGTGCGATGTGGTCGCGGGAGGGTAGCGACCTGTGCGTTCGGCGAGCAACCGACATGCGGTGGTGCGCATCCTCAACGCCGTGCCACCACGGATCTCGGCATCACCGCCGGATCCATCTCCCAACCCCGCGAACCCGCGGTCAGCGTCGCAGCTGGGCTGGTTGCACGACCCCGGGGGTGTCCACGACCCCGCCTCCTCGACCCCCGATGCGGCTGCCGGTGACCGATAGCGCTTGCAGCGCGGGATCCGGGAGAGGTACGGTCCGCCGCCGTCGGTCAGGAACACGTTGGAGGTGGCCTCCGAGGACGAGGGGGACGCGGAGGTTGTCGCACGGGCACGTGGTGCGAGACCGCGAGCCCACGACGTGTGCCTGATCGCTCCTTCCCCACCGCGGTCCACCGCGGATCTGTGGTCTACCCGTTCCCTGTCCACACCTGTGGATGGAGTTGTGGATTATCGGGTGACTCAGCGACGCGTAACCGCAAGGATGAACGCCCCGTGGACCCGGACCGGGTCACTGACGGGTTCCGGTGAGGTGAGGAGTCAACGTGGGTACCGCATCGACGCTCGATCTCGGATCACTGTGGGCCGAGAGCCTGTCCGAGGTGATGCGGACCGTGACCTCGAAGGCGCAACGGCAGTGGCTCGTCGCCACCCACCCCGTCGGGTTCAGCGAGGACACCATCATCCTGGCGACCCCGCACTCCTTCGCCCGTGAGTGGCTCGACCGCAACTGCGGTGACACGATCCGCCGGGCCTTGAGCAGCGCCGCGGGACGCGAACTGACCGTGGTCATCACGGTCCAGACCAACCCAGCCCCGGTGGGTTTGAGCTCCGACGGACGCGACAGCGACGATGCGACGCTCCCCGCGGCGGCGACCGGGGCTCGGATCGACACCCCCTCCTCAGAGCCGGAGGAGGAGCTGATCCGGGCACCCTTCGACCTCCCCGAGGAGCCCGAGGCCCGGTCGGCACCCGCGCCAGACGAAGTGATCGACCGCCACCACGGGCACGGCGTGGCCGGCTATCCCGACTACCTCGACGGGCAGGCGACCGCCGCATCGGAGGAGGGGGTGGCCGACGAACGCGTGCACCTCCACACCGCCCCCCTCCACGCGCCCGGACGCCCCGCTGGTCCAACCGTCGAGGTGCCGACGCGGCGTAGTCGGCACGATGAAGAGGTCGAACCCGATACCCAACTCAACCCGAAGTACTCCTTCGATGACTTCGTGATCGGATCCTCGAACCGGTTCGCCCACGCCGCAGCCACGGCGGTCGCCGAGGCGCCGGCGAAGTCCTACAACCCACTGTTCATCTACGGGGGCGCCGGACTCGGCAAGACCCACCTGCTGCACGCGATCGGTCACTACGTCCGCAACCTCTACCCGCGGCTGACCGTGCGCTACCTCACCACCGAACAGTTCACCAACGAGTTCATCAACGCGATCCGCGACGATCGCATCACCAACTTCCAGCGCACCTACCGACGCGCTGACATCCTCCTCGTCGACGACATCCAGTTCCTGGAGCAGAAGGAACGGACCCAGGAGGAGTTCTTCCACACCTTCAACGCGCTCCACAACGCGGAGAAGCAGATCGTCATCTCCAGCGACCGTCCCCCGAAGCAGATCGCACACCTCGAGGACCGCCTTCGGAGTCGCTTCGAGTGGGGGCTGATGACCGACGTCCAGCCACCCGACCTCGAGACCCGCATCGCGATCCTGCGCAAGAAGTCCGAGAGCGACACGTTGCGCGTGGAACCGGAGGTGCTCGAGCTGATCGCGTCCCGGGTCCAGTCCAACATCCGGGAGCTCGAAGGGGCGCTGATCCGTGTCGCGGCGTTCTCCAGCCTGCAACGCGCCCCAGCCGACACCGCGATGGCCGAGGCGGTGCTCAAGGACCTCTTCCCCGACGGACGTGACCGCGAGGTCTCCGTCCAACTGATCATGGAGGAGGTCGCCGACCACTTCTCGTTGACGGTGGAGGACCTGTGCTCGCCGTCACGAAGTCGGAAGTTGGTCACGGCCCGCCAGCTCGCGATGTACCTCACCCGCGAGCTCACGGAGCTCTCACTGCCGAGGATCGGGAAGGCCTTCGGTGGCCGCGACCACACCACCGTGATGCATGCGACCAAGAAGATCGCCGTGCTGATGCAGGAGCGCCGACCGATCTACGACCAGGTCCAGGAGCTCACCAACCGGGTCAAGACCCGCGCCCGCACCGCGTGAACGGGTCCGCGACCGCACCCGGGACGGGGGCGCGGAGGTGTCGGCCGGCCGGCGTGGCGACCTCGTCGTCCCCTGCCGTGCCGTGGAGAACCGGTGGAGAAGCCGTGCCCGGACACGGGAGAAGCCGGTGCGATCGGTGGAACACACCCGGTCGCTGCACGCGCAGCGCACGCCGCGCGGCCACTGATGGGTGTGGACCGGTGGGGGACACGTGGGGGACAACCCCGACACCCCGTGGAAGCACATCCGTGTGGTTCTCTTCCCTGTGGACCAGGGTCGATGCGACCCACACCGACTCCACACCACCCGCACCTGAGCTGACCTGCGAGGACACGGGTTGTCCACCGTTTGCACAGCCCCTACTACGGTGATGAACCGATACTTGTTACAGGTCCTTCAAACCCGGAGCTGTGGACCGACCCGCCCAGGAGGCACCACGTGAAGCTGAGAGCCGAGCGGACCGAGTTCGCCGATGCGGTGTCGTGGGCGACCCGCACCGTCGGTGCCCGGGTGACCCTGCCTGCCCTATCGGGTGTGCTCCTGGAAGCGGTCGACGGTCGACTCACGTGCCAGGCCACCGACCTCGAGGTGGCGGCGGAGATCTCGATCCCGGTCGAGATCGACGAACCGGGTCGGGTGCTGCTACCCGGACGACTGCTGGCGCAGTTGGTCGCCCGCTTCCCGAACGCACCGGTGAACCTCGAAGGCGACGCCGACCGGGTCGAGATCACCTGCGGTCGAGCGACCTTCCACGTCCGAGGGATGCAGGTCGAGGACTTCCCGACCCTGGCGGCGCCCACCGAGGACGCGGCCCAGGGGGTGTTGAAGGCTGATGCCTTCGCACGCCTGGTCTCCCAGGTCGCACGGGCCGCGTCGACCGACGACGGACGACCCGTCCTGACCGGGGTCCAACTCGACGCGTCGGACGGGATGCTGACCGCTGCGGCGACCGACAGCTATCGCCTGGCCGTCCGCTCGGTCGCTTTCGACCAGGCGGTCGACGGTGTGGCCCTGGTGCCGGCACGATCCCTGCAGGAGGCGGCGAAGGCCGCCGGCGAGGTGGGAGGCAACGTCACGGTCGTGCTGGAGGAGGGCCAGGTCTCCTTCCTGTTCGGAGATCGGCGGCTCACCACCAAGCTGATCGAGGGGTCGTTCCCCAACTACCGCGCGCTGCTACCCGATGCCCACGAGACCACGGTGGTCGTCGACCGTGCGGGGCTCTCCGAGGCGCTGCAGCGGGTGGCCATCGTGGCGATGGGGCAGGCCAACACGCCCGTGACGCTGCACTTCGGCGACGGCTCCGTCGACCTGCAGGCGACCAACCAGGAGATGGGCGACGCCGCTGAGGCCCTCCCCGCGGAGATCGACGGGGAGGGTCTGTCGATCTCGTTCAACCCCGCTTTCCTGCTCGCTGGACTCGATGCCACGGGGACCGAGCAGATCCGGATCGAGCTCCGCGACGGTCTCAAGCCGGCTGTGCTGAAGCCCGAGGCCGATGGCGACGACGAGCGCATCGACGATCTCACCTACCTGCTCATGCCGATGCGGGTGAGCTGAGGCGAGGCCCTCGATGCAGCTGCGTCACCTCGAACTGGTCGACGTGCGCTCCTACGACCGTGCCAGCTTGGACCTGCCCGTCG
This sequence comes from Nitriliruptoraceae bacterium, assembly GCA_003561535.1. Lineage (GTDB taxonomy): Bacteria > Actinomycetota > Nitriliruptoria > Nitriliruptorales > Nitriliruptoraceae > T1Sed10-7. The sequence continues at coordinate 4,137 of PWWI01000147.1, read as the reverse complement.
GCGCGACCGTGCTGGTGGGACCGAACGCCCAGGGCAAGACCAACCTGCTGGAAGCCGTCCAGCGGGTCGCCACGGGCGGCTCCCACCGGGTGGCGGGTGACGGTCCCCTGGTGCGGGTGGGTGAGGAGGTGGGGCTGATCCGCTGCGAGCTGGAGACCGACGTGGGACGGCGCCGCCGCGTCGAGGTGGAGATCGGGACCGGTCGACGGACGCGGACCCGGGTGGATGGCCAGGACGTACGGCGTGCTGCCGAGGCGATCGGGGTGCTGCGCGCGGTGCTGTTCGCTCCCGAGGACCTGACGATCGTGCGGGGCGATCCGGGTGACCGCCGCCGCTTCCTCGACGAGCTGCTCTCGCAGCGCCGACCGGCCTTCGCCGCGGCGCGCGCGGACTACGACCGGGCCCTGCGCCAGCGCAACCAGCTGCTGAAGCGCTCGCGCCACCTGTCGGGTTCGGCCTCGGAAGCTGCCGCCGTGACGATCGCGGCCTGGACCGAGCAACTGGTCACGCTGGGCAGCCAGCTCCTGGCCGCCCGGATCGCGGCTGTGCGGACCCTGGCCGGTCCCGTCGACCGCTGCTACCGGGACCTGGCGGATCGTCCCGAGACGGTCGGGGTGCGCTACCGCAGCTCCGCCGGTCAGGTGGTGGACGAGTTGCTCGAGGAGGCCGACCAGGGACCGGTCCCGGCGGTGGCGCCCCTGGCCCAGGCCCTGGCAGGCGCGTACCAGGAGGTGGCCGGCGAGGAACGTGCCCGCGGGGTGACGTTGGTGGGTCCGCACCGCGACGAGGTCGAGTTGACCATCGGCGCCCTTCCCGCCAAGGGCTATGCCTCCCACGGCGAGGCCTGGTCCCTCGCGCTGGCGCTGAAGCTGGCGACCTTCGACGTGCTCGCCGAGGTGGGTGACCGTCCGGTGGTGCTGCTCGACGACGTGTTCGCCGAGCTCGACACGACCCGGCGGGACCGACTGGCCGCGGCCTGTGAGCGGTTCGACCAGGTGCTGGTGACCGCGGCGGTGGAGGCCGACGTCCCTCTCTCCGGCCACCGCATCGACGTCCGCCTCGTCGACGGGGTCACCCGGCTCGAGCCCCGGACCCGGGAGCTGCCCTCGTGAGCGGGGGCGCCGGCGGGCAGCAGGGCCACGATCCGCGTACCGAACGCCACCGCGACCGGGACGAACGGGTCTACGAGCGCCGACGCCGCGCGGCTGCCCGCCGGCGTGCCCAGCTCGAGCGGCGGGAGTACGACCCGGCCCCCCCGACCGACGACGACTGGGTCGCCCCGGATCCTGACACCGATGCCCTCCAGCGCCTCCGCCCGCCGACCGCGATCGGCTCCGATCTGGAAGGCGTGCTGGCGCAGCGTGGGTGGACCGCGCGGCTCCGTGGTACCCGGGTGTTCACCCACTGGGAGCGGATCGTGGGTCCGGAGCTGGCTCGCAGGTGCGAGCCGGTCCGCGTCGCAGGTGGCACCCTGGTCATCCGCGCCGAGAACCAGGCGTGGGCGACCCAACTCCGCTATCTCACCCCCGCCCTGCTCACCAGTGCCCAGGAACTACTCGGAGAGGACGTGGTCGCCGAGATCCGGCTGGTGGTCGGACCCCTGCAGTCCAGCCAGGAGACACCATGATCGCCGTCGCGGAGCGCACCTTCGGCCTCCTGGCTCTGCTGACGATCCTGGTGGCGGTCGTGACGACGGTGGCGCTGGTCCGCCGACGGGTTCCCGACTGGCTCCGCGACGACGTGGCGCTGCCGCTGGCCACCGCGATCGCCGCCACGGCCACGGGCGGGTCGCTGCTGCTGAGCGAGGTCGCCGGCTACCTGCCCTGCACCCTGTGCTGGTACCAGCGCATCGCGATGTACCCGCTCGTCATCGTGCTCGGGGTGGCCGTGGCCCGTGGTGACCGGGAGGTCTGGCGCACCGTCCTGCCGCTCACCACCATCGGATCGGCCATCGCACTGTGGCACATCGCGATCGAGAACAACCCGGCATGGGGCGGACCGTGCGAGGATGCGGCACCCTGCACGATCATCTGGGTCGAGGAGTTCGGGTTCCTGACGCTGCCGACGATGGCGCTGGTCGCCTTCGTCGCGATCTCCGTGCTGAGCCTGGCCGCCCGCCGGCCCTGACCCCTCGGGGGACCGGTCACCCCGTCCGGAGCCCCGCGCCGAACACCGCAGGTCGAACGACGAGGAGCACCACCGTGACGACGCCCACCAAGAACGCGCGTTCCGAGGCCCGACGCAAGGAGCGTGAGGATCAGCGGCGCGCCGAGACCAAGCGGCAGCGTCTCATCTACGGCGGCGTCGGCGCCGCGGTCGTGCTGCTGGCGGTCGTGATCGCTGTCCTCTCCGTCGGTGAGACCGACGACCGGGTGGGCATCAGCGAGGTGGCCGGGGAGGTGGATGTGGACGGTGACACGCTGCCACCGATCCCCGACGGTGCCGCCGATCCCGCCGTGGGACAGCCCGCCCCCGTCCTGAGCGGTGCGGACTTCGACGGCACGCCCATCACGGTGGGGGATGGGGCGCAGCTGGTCAGCTTCGTCGCCTCCTGGTGCCCGGCCTGTGATGCGGAACTCCCACTGGTCGTCGACTGGCTGGACACCAGTGGGCCCCCCGAGGACGTCCAGTTCGTGATGGTCTCGACCAACCACGATGACTCGCGGCAGAACTGGCCCCCCCAAGACTGGTTCGCTGCGGCCGACTACACCGGTGATGTCCTGGTGGACGACGTCGCCTCCTCGGCGTTCCGTGCCTACGGTCTGACGGCGACCCCGTCGTGGGTGGTGATCAGCGATGAGGGTGAGGTGCTGTTCCGGGCGTCGGGCATGATCGATCCCGCCGAGTTCGACACCCTGGCCGAGCTGGCCGCCTCCGGCTGAGGGGCTGGCGTCCCTCGCACCACGGACGATGTCTCTCTGCGGCAGCGCGTCCTCTCAGGCCTCGTCGATGCCCTGAAGGCCGACGTAGCCGGAAGGGGGGTCGACCGTCCACAGGCCCATTGCACGGGCTGTGAGCGCCTGTGTCCCGCTGGTAGGCTCGGGGTGACGGCACCAGAGGTGGGCGGCGTTCGACATCGTCGCCCAGAATCCGCACCCGGTGCCTGGTAGCGGCGTGGCACACGCCGTCGACGATGGAAGAGGTCCCTAGTGGCTGCTGCCCACGATGCTCCGCCCCCACCCGACGCGCCGACGTCCGTCACGGACCCGGAGGGTGACGGCACCTACAGCGCCAAGAACATCACGGTGCTCGAAGGGCTCGAGGCGGTGCGTCGGCGTCCTGGCATGTACATCGGCTCGACGGGCGCCCGCGGGCTGCACCATCTGGTGTGGGAGGTGGTGGACAACTCCGTGGACGAGGCCTTGGCCGGCCGCTGCTCCCGCATCGAGGTGGAGTTGCTGCGCGACGGGGGGATCCGCGTCAGTGACGACGGCTCCGGGATCCCCGTCGACCTGCACGAGAAGGAGGGCCGGTCCGCCCTCGAGGTCGTCCTGACCGTGCTGCACGCCGGTGGCAAGTTCGACTCCCAGGCCTACGCCGTCTCCGGAGGGCTGCACGGGGTCGGCGTCTCGGTGGTCAACGCGCTGTCGGAACGGCTCGTTGCCGAGATCGTCCGGGACGGCGGCAGCTACCACCAGAGCTACCAACGCGGCATCCCGGATGCCCCTGTGGAGCGGACCGGTGACGGGTCGGATCAGACCGGCACGACGATCAGCTTCTGGCCCGACCCGGACGTCTTCGAGGAGGGGGTCGGCTTCTCAGCCGAGACGATCGCCCGACGTCTGCGTGACACCGCGTTCCTGACCGCGGGACTGCGGATCGTGCTCATCGATCACCGGGAGCTCGACGGTCTGGACGCACCACCTCGCCGTCTGGAGTTCCACGCTCCAGGTGGGCTCAGGGACTTCGTCGACCACATCCGTACCACCAAGGCCAAGGACGGACTGCACCCGACGATCCACTACGAGTCCGAGGAGATCGGTCCCAACGGGGCGCAGTCGCTCGAGGTCGCCCTGCAGTGGATCAACGACTTCAACGACTCGATCCTGTCCTTCGCCAACACGATCAACACCCACGAGGGCGGCACCCACGAGGAGGGGTTCCGCACCGCCATGACCTCGGTGATCAACCGCTGGG
>PWWI01000205.1 GCA_003561535.1 Nitriliruptoraceae bacterium | reverse complement strand
GGCGTGTTCCTCGGGTTCGCGATCAAGGTGCCGGTGTGGCCCTTCCACACCTGGCTGCCCGACGCCCACACCGAGGCGCCGACCGTCGGCTCGGTGCTGCTGGCCGGCGTGCTGCTGAAGATGGGCACCTACGGCTTCATCCGCATCGCCCTGCCGATCCTGCCCGACGGTGCCACGCGGTTCGCTCCCATGATCGGGGTGCTGGCCGTCATCGGCATCGTCTACGGCGCCCTGTGCTGTCTGGCCCAGACTGATGTGAAGCGACTGATCGCCTTCTCGTCGGTCGGTCACATGGGGTTCGTGATGCTGGGTATCGCGGCCATGAACGAGGCGGGCATCCAGGCCGCACTGTTCGGCAACATCGCCCACGGCATCATCACCGGCATGCTGTTCTTCCTCGCCGGATCGATGCACGAGCGCTACCACACCCGCGAGATCGCCGTGATCGGCGGTGGGATGCTGAAGAAGATGCCGGGGTACGGCGTGCTGTTCACCTACGTCGCCATCGCGTCCCTGGGCCTGCCGGGTCTGGCCGGCTTCTGGGGTGAGTTCACCGCGATGTGGGCGGCCATCAGCCCCGGGCTGGGGCTGGCCGACAGCTACGGCGGTCTCTACCTCGGTCTGGTGGTGTTCGCCGCGATCGGCACCGTGCTGACCGCTGGCTACTTCCTGTGGCTGATCCAGCGCATCAGCCTCGGGGAACCCACGGAGCGGTGGGCCAACGAGCCGCTGGCGGACGTCCAGGCGATCGAGTGGGTCTCCTGGGTGCCGCTGCTGGCTCTGATCCTCGCGCTGGGCGTGTTCCCGCGCCTGCTGTTCGGGGTGCAGGACGCCGCCGTCACCAACCTGGTCGGCTTCCTGGGCGGCTGACGCCCCGACGACGACCCCGCCGGGGGGGATCCACCACCACCGGCGCGAACCAGCGAGGAGGGACCAGGCGATGCAGATCGACTTCATCGCGATCCTGCCGGAGATCATCCTCACGGTCACGGCCCTGCTCGTGCTGGCCGCTGACCTGGCGCTGCGCGGGGATGCGAAGCAGTTCGTCAACCCGCTCGCCGGGCTCGGCACCGTCGCGGCGATCATCGCCACGGTGGCGCTGTGGGGCTCGGAGCGGGTCACCTTCGGCACGATGTACGTCGTCGACGACTTCGCCGTGCTGTTCAAGTTGCTGTTCCTGGGGACGCTGCTGGCCATCCTCGCCATCAGTTGGCGGTACATCGCCGAGCACCGGTTCTTCCAGGGCGAGTACTACTTCCTGCTCCTGACCTCGTTCATCGGCATGCTGCTCATGCCGTCCTCCCGTGACCTGATCATGCTGTTCATCGCGCTGGAGACCGTGTCGGTCCCCGCCTTCGTGATGGTCGGGATGCGCAAGCGGGACCTCTACTCCTCCGAGTCGGCGCTGAAGTTCTTCCTGCTCGGCGTGCTCGCCGCCGCGCTGATGCTGTTCGGCATGTCCATGGTGTACGGCTTCGCGGGGACGACCGACCTGGTCGGGATCGCCGCCGCCATCTCCGGTGAGACGGCCTCGGTGCCGTTGCTGCTCGGCAGCGTGATGCTGGTGCTGGTCGGCTTCGGCTTCAAGATCTCCGCCGTGCCCTTCCACTTCTGGGCTCCGGACACCTACTCCGGTGCCCCCATGCCGGTCGCGGCGATGCTGGCCGTCGCCTCGAAGGCGGCCGGGTTCGCCGGGTTGGTGGTGGTGGCGTTCATCGCCTTCGAACCGGTCGCCGACGTCTGGGGGCCGATGCTCGGGGTCCTGGCCGTGTTGACGATGACGGTCGGCAACCTGATCGCGCTGCAGCAGCGCGACCTGATCCGCCTGTTGGCCTACTCGAGCGTGGCCCAGGCCGGCTACATCCTGATCCCCTTCGGCCTGGCCCGGACCGGGCCGGGGGCCGCCGTAGTCAACGCCGCCGCGATCGAAGCCGTGGTCTTCTACCTGATCGCCTACGCGGTGATGAACGTGGGGGCCTTCGCCGTCGCCATCGCGGTCGAGCGGCGGACCGGCCTGCGCTCGATCGCCGACTACGCGGGCCTGTCGGGGCGGAGCCCCCTGCTGGCGATGGGCATGACGGTGTTCCTGCTCAGCCTGGGTGGGGCGCCCTTGACCGTCGGCCTGTGGGCGAAGTTCGCCATCCTCGAGGCCATCGCGGTGGACATCACGCTGTTCGGCATCGTGCTCGCCGGGTTCCTGGTGGTGAACTCGGTCATCGCCTTCTTCTACTACCTGAAGGTCGTCCGGACGGTGTGGATGGACGAGGCCCCCGCCGGCCTCCCGCAACTCCAGCCCGGGTTCAACCTGTCGGCGGTCGTGGTGGTGCTGATGGTCGGCACCCTGGTCCTCGGCGTTCTGCCAGGTCTGGTGACCGACTTCTCCAGCGTCATCAGCATCGTGGCGGCTGGCTGAACGCCCGTGGAGGGCGTGCGCGCACCGCGCCATCCTCGCGACGTTCGGCGACGAATGTGCTCCGGCGCGGCGCAGGGCTGCTGCGTGCGGAGTCTGATGACCGAGGTCGAGGATCCTCCGGCTGGTTACCGTCGCCGCGAACCTGCCGGCGGTGTCGGCCCGCGGCCCCAGACGTTGCCCCAGACGTTGCCCCACCCCCGGGGCCCGCAACCCCCGTCATCCGTCCTCGGAGGTGGAAGCAGATGTTCAAGAGCGCGAAGACCTTCGTTCTGCTCGCCGGGCTGACCGGCGTGCTGTTGGCGATCGGCGCGATGCTGGACGCCGGCACCGGGTCCAACACCTTCCTCATGATCATGCTGGTGGTGTCACTGGGCATGAACTTCGTGAGCTACTTCTACTCCGACCGCATCGCGGTGCGGATGGCCCGGGCCGAGCCCGTGGACCCGGCCCGTCACCGCGACATCATCACGATGGTCGAGCGTCTGGCGGCCAAGGCGGGTGAGCCGATGCCGAAGCTCTACGTCAGCCCTTCGCCGCAACTCAACGCCTTCGCCACCGGTCGCAACCCGCGCAACGCCGCGGTGGTGGTCAACCAGGGGCTGTACGACGCGCTGACCGCGGACGAGCTCGAGGGTGTCCTCGGGCACGAACTGCAGCACGTCTACAACCGCGACATCCTGATCGGCTCCGTCGCCGCCGGCATCGGCACGATGATCACCTACCTCGCCTTCGCCCTACGGTGGATCCCCTTGCGCGGGTCGAGCGAGGACGGTCCGAACCCGTTGGTCGCGCTGGCGGCCTCCATCATCGCCCCGATGGTGGCGATGGTCATCCAGGCCTCGATCACCCGGTCCCGCGAGTCCCTGGCCGACCACACCGGCGCGGAGCTGACAGGCAATCCGCTCGCGTTGGCGAGCGCGCTGGCCAAGCTCGAGGCCGGCGCGAACGACCCGCGTCAGCTGCGTGCCGGCGGGACGCCGGCGGAGACCAACCAGGCGATGCAGCACCTCTACATCGGGGCGCCCTTCGGGGGGCGGGCAGCGAGCAAGCTCTTCGCGAGCCACCCGCCCATCCCGGAGCGCATCGCCGCGCTCGAGGAGCAGGCCCGCCGCATGGGGCAGCTCGGGCCGGATCAACGATCCGGCCTGTCCTGAGCCGTCCGACGGACCGGATTCCCCGGCGGTCGCGGCGGCACCGGGTCCGTCCGTACCGACGACCCTCCCGCCTCAGGCGCGGTCAGCGGTCGGCGCGGCGGTGTCCGGCGCGCCCTCATCGCGGTCGGCCTCGCGCCGGATCCACCAGGTGACCAGGGCGATCATCGCGGCGAACAGGGCGACCCCGACCACCGTCAACCACACGCCGCCTTCCTCATAGGCTCTCCCGAGGGCCAGCCCGACCCCGACCGCCATCGCGAAGCCGAGCAACGCACCGATCGCATCGGCGATCAGGTACGCACGCGGTGCCACGTCGGAGGTGCCCGCTGCCGCCGCGAGCACCGTCGGCGGCATCGCGGCGATCCGGCCGAGCACGGCGATCACGGGACCGCGCTTGGCGAGCACCCGCTGGGCCAGCTCGAGTTGCCGCGGCGGGACCGCACGGTGCAGCCACGCGGGTCCGTTCTCCTCACGCAGCGGCGTGCGGTAGGCCCGACCCACGACGAAGAACGCCGTGACGGCCAGCACCCCCAGCGGCAGGTAGGCGAGCAGCAGCGCGAGCACCCCCGGCTCCCCGAGGAAGCGGGTCTGCCCGCCGCCCACCAGCAGGAACTCCTTCTGGGGCCGCAGCAGCACCAGCAGGGAGATCTGGTTGCGGATCAGGAAGGGGATCAGGGGCACCGCCGCGAGGGGGATCACGAACCGCAGGATCACGACCGCAAGTGAGACGCGTCGCCACAGCAGCGACACCTCCGCATCGCGCGGATCGGTGCGGGGGACGGTGCTCATGTCGGCTCCCGGTCGGGTGGTGGCTGGCAGGCCTCGCACACGTAGGCCCAACGTCCGGCGAGGTCGTAGCGGCGGATGGGGGTGTCGCAGCGGCGGCAGTCATCCTGCCGGTAGACGTAGGTCGCCTCCGCCCGTCGCATGCGTGATCGGGGCCGCCCGATCTCGGCCGGATCGGTGGTGATGATGCGCTGTTCCCTGACCCCGCGCCGCAACCACGCGACCAGTGTCGCCCACATCGCGTCGAACTGCTCGCGCGGTAGGTCCTTCGCCGGGAGCTCGGGGTGGACCCCGTGGACGAACAGCACCTCGGCGCGGTAGACGTTGCCAACCCCCGCGAGCACCCGCTGATCCATCAGGGCCCGGCCGATGCCGACGCTGCGACGCTGCAGGGCCGCCCACGCTCGCTCGGGGTCGGCGTCCGGCCGGATCGGATCGGGACCGAGCCGATGACGGATCGCCGCCACCTCCTCGGGGGTCAGCAGTTCGCAGGTGGTGGCACCGACGAGATCGACGGTGTGCTCCGGTCCGCAGAGGCGGTAGCGGGTGGTGTCGCGCGGGGTGGGTGCAGGGTCCGTGTGCAGGAAGAAGCGTCCGAAGAGCCCGAGGTGGACGTGGACCCAGCGCTCACCCTCGAACCGGTGGAACAGGTGCTTGCCGTGGGCGTCGGTGGCTTCCAGCACGAGCCCGTCCAGCAGCCCCGCCGAGCCCGCGAAGCGGCCCTGGGGCGAGCTGACGCGGACCGGCCGACCCGCGAACCATGTTGCGTGGTCGCGGGCGAGGCGATGGATCGTGTGACCCTCGGGCATCTGGCACCTCCGTCGCGAACCGGTGGCACCGGGTGCCCCCCGACGGTTCGGAGCGGCGGGCTACCTGTAGTTGGTGAACCTCAACGGGGCCTCGTGGTCCTTGCTGGTGACCATCTTCTGGATCTCCTGGAGATCGTCACGCTTCTTCCCGGTGACCCGGATCCGGTCACCCATGTTCGTGGGGGTCACCTTGAGCTTGGTGGCCTTGATGTCCTTGACCAGTTGCTTGGCCAGGTCCGCGGGCAACGTGGTGACCAGTTGCACGTCGATGCGGCTACGTCCACCGCTGACGTCGCGGGGCTCGGCGATGTCCAGCGCCTTCAGCGACACCTTGCGTTTGACACACTTGTCGCGCAGCACCTCCAGCGCGGCCCGTGCACGATCCTCGCTGACCGACTCCACCTGGATCGCCTCGTCACCCGACCAGGCGATCACGGTGTCGGTGTCCTTGAAGTCGAACCTGGTCCCGACCTCGCGGGCCGCCTGGTTGATCGCGTTGTCGACCTCCTGACGGTCCACACCCGCCTCGATGTCGAAGCTGGACTCTGCCATCGTCGTCCTCCTCCTGTGCGTACGCGACTGTTCGGCTGGGTCGTCGTGGCCGCTCGGGCCCGGAGGCCGGAGCCTACTTCCCGACGGGTCGGGGCCCGCGGCCCCCACCGACCTCCCGTCGCCCGGCCCGCCTCGGAGATCCGGCCCGAGGGCAGTGCATGGGTGGCCCGGGCCGGTTTGCCGCAACGACGTCGACTCCTTACGCTTCCCGGCCCCGAGCTACCGCTCGGCCCGGAGGGATACCCGAGTGGCCAAAGGGGTCTGGCTGTAAACCAGATGGCTTCGCCTTCGCAGGTTCGAATCCTGCTCCCTCCACCGACCCGCAGCTCCACCGCTCCTGTCTGCGGGGCGCGCACGCCTCAGGCGTGGTTCGCCCGCTCGGGCCGCGCTGGCTACGCTGCGCGGCCGCACGCCCTGGTAGCTCAGTCGGCAGAGCGCTTCCATGGTAAGGAAGAGGTCCGCGGTTCGATTCCGCGCCAGGGCTCGGGGCTCCCGTTCGGGGCCCTCCGAGCACGGTCCAGCACCACACGCCAGCACCACACCAACGACAGGCAGTCACGAGGCGGCGTAGCTCAGGGGTAGAGCAAGCGACTCATAATCGCTGTGTCGGTGGTTCAAGTCCACCCGCCGCTACGGATCCGATGAGGCCCTCCTCCTCCCTTCCGGGCGGCCGGGGGGCCTTGCGCATCTGTAGGCTCCGCAGGGGGTCGCAGTGCACCGGCACACGGTCGACGAGACCACGAGCGACCCCGTCAGCGGCGGGCCAGGGCGGCCGCCGCTACCGCGGCAGGGACGTAACCCCGCCGGGACAACCACACCCGTGCGGCTGATCACCGTCACATCACGAGGAGCACCACGCGATGGCCAAGGAGAAGTTCGAGCGGACGAAGCCGCACATGAACATCGGGACGATCGGTCACGTTGATCATGGGAAGACGACGTTGACGGCGGCGATCACGAGTG
>PWWI01000156.1 GCA_003561535.1 Nitriliruptoraceae bacterium | reverse complement strand
CGGCGATCGTGCCGTCGGCGTCGACGCAGGCCACCGACACGCACCACAGCGGCCAGCCGTAGAGGAAGTTGACCGTGCCGTCCAGGGGATCGATGACCCAGGTGCGTCCCGTGCTGCCCTCACGCGGGACCTGGTCCTCCTCACCGAGGATGCCGTCGTCAGGGAGCGCGGTCAGCAGCGTCTCGACGATGGCGCGTTCAGCCGCGGCATCCGCGGCCGAGACCGGGTCGGTCGCGCTCGCCTTGTGATCGACGTCGAGGTCGGCACCCTCGGCCAGATCCCGGGCGAAGCGCTGGAGCAACTCCCCGGCTCCGGTGGCCGCTTCCACCGCGAGTGCGCGCAGGTCGTCGGGGGCGACGACCGCTCGGGTGGAGGGGCGCATGCTCGCTCCTGGTCGGTGTCGGCTGGGGTGGAGGTCGTGGCTGGGGTGGAGGTCGTGGCTGGCGCTGGGCACCCGGGGAGCGTACTGGCGCCACGCCCCCGCCCCCGTGGGATGCCGGCTATCCACAGGCAGAACAGGATCCAGAACAGCCCGGGGCCTGGGAGGGGCGAGGCTGGCACCTCACCGACCCGAGGAGCCACATCATGGAACTGTCCGCCCCGTCGCTGCCCACCTGGGAGCAGGCCGAGGGGTTCCTGCTCGATCTCGCAGCGGGCGACCTGGCCGCAGGCGCCTGGCCGATGCCCACCCTGCTCGCCTGCATCGATGACGAGGCGGTGGCCATCGACACGCTGCGCCCCTTCGGCGAGGAGGGTCCCGTGCCTGCGCTGGTGGAGGTGCTCGCACTCCTGCTGCCCCTCGGGGTCAACCGCATCGCGCTGCTGCTACCCGGGCGCGCGTGGTCGACCCTGGACCCCATCCCGCCCGTGGCCGACGAGGGCGACCTCAGGGCCAGGGTGCTCATCCTGCTGGAGGCCGACGGTGTGCACCGGCCCTGCCGGTACCTCAGCCGGCTGCGCGAGCTCCACGAGGAGACCGGGGACGGCCGGTGGCGGGTCGGCGAGGTCGTGGCCGAGGGATCGCAGGAGGCGGAGGCCCCGGTGCTCGACGCGCTCGGCATCCTGCTGGACCGTCGCGACGAACTCCGGCGTGAGACCACCGGGAGCGCGCTGGTCGCCCAGCTCGGGCGGGTCCTGCTGCTCGGACACCAGCTGGCGCTGGCTCCCCGGCTCGCGGTCCCGTTGACCCACGCCAGCGCCAGCTGAGCCCGGCGGCACGGCCGCCTACCCTCACCCCCGACCCAGGGAGCCTGCGAGATGACCGACCGACGCGACTGGACCGAGGCCCAGTGGCGGGCCGCACTCGACCCCGAGGCCTTCCACGTGCTGCGGGAGGCGGGGACCGAGCGGCCCTTCACCGGGGCGTACTGGGACACCACCACCGACGGGACCTACCGGTGTCGCGGGTGCGGAACGGTGCTGTTCCGCTCCGACACCAAGTTCGACGCCCACTGTGGCTGGCCGAGCTTCTACGCCCCCGACGAGCAGGAGGCGGTCACCCTGCACGAGGACCGCACCCTCGGGATGCGCCGGATCGAGGTGCGGTGCGCAGCCTGCGACGGCCACCTCGGGCACGTCTTCGAGGACGCCCCGGACCAGCCGACGGGCCTGCGCTACTGCATCAACTCGGTCTCGCTCGAGCTGGAGACCGACGACAGCCCGTGACCGCCCCGGTCACCCGTCGTCGTCGTCGCGGTCCAGATCGCCGTCGACACGGACCTCGCCGGACTTGACCTTCGACCCGTACTCGTCGACGTACTCCTGCTCCGACAGCAGCCGAGTGTTTCTGGCCCATCTGCACGCACTTGTCCCCGCGCAAGAGCGCCGAGCAGATGGAGGCAGCATGGCAACCGTGAAGTACCCCGGTGGGGTGACCGTGTCCGAGCGACCGGACAACCGTGGCTACTGGCGTGTCCGCGGCCCGGGCCTGGACCTGCGCACCCGAGACCACTCCGAGGCCGAGGCGCGCGCTTGGCAGGCTGCCCGGGAACGCTACGAGGCCGAGCAGGAAGTGGAGGTCGACCCGGGCACGGACGAACCGACGGTCGCTGACCTTGCGGAGATGTACCTGGCGGGCGCCGGCCGAGCGCGGCCGTTGGCGGCGAACACGGTGCGGACGATGCGCTCCAACCTGCGCCGGCACGCGCTGCCGGTCATCGGCTCCCTGCCGTGCTCGGCGTGGGACCGCGAGGCCAGCCTGCAGGTGATGCTGAAGTGCGAGTCCGCGGGGCTGGCGGCCTCGTCCATCAGCAAGGTGATGAACGACCTTTCGGCGGTCGCGCACATCGGACGCCGGCTTGGCTACCTCCAGGAAGACCAGCAGCCGTGCAAGGGGCTCGTGGGACGCCAGCGCCCGGCGCTGCAGCGGGGAACGCTGCCGACCCGGGAGGACATCGACGCGTTCGCGGACGCGTTCGTCAAGGTGACGGGGCAGCAGTGGCGACGGTTGCAGGTGCAGTTGCTGGCGTTCTCGGGGCTGCGGTCCTCAGAACTGCTGGCGCTTCAGCCCGGCGACGTGAACCGCGGGACCTTGCATGTGGAGCGGCAGCTGGTCGGGCGGGAGCTGACGCTGCCCAAGCACGGCATCGTCCGCGACACCATCTACCCCGAGTGGATGGACGACGAGTTGCATGCCTGGGCCGAGCAGCAGCCCGTAGGCGGGCCGTTGTTCCCGGCCGTCAAGGGCGGCTACGAGCCGTACGCGACGTGGCTGCGGCAGCGGTGGCAGCCGGCGGCCGAGGTAGCCGGATGGCCCCGTCAACCGAAAGGCCGCTGGAAGTGGACCGCCCACACGCTCCGCCACTTCTTCGGCACCTGGGCGCTGGCCAAGGATGGGCTCGGGATGGACGTGGCCGACGTGGCGATGTTTCTCGGCCACTCCTCCCCCGAGGTCACCCATCGGCTGTACGTCCAGTCCCGCTCGGACCGGTTCGCGCGGGCTCGGGCCGCGTCACGTGCCGTGCCGAGTTGAGCGCAGCATCCTCGTCCACAGGCCGCGCTCCTCGGCACCCTCGAAGACCGCCAGCAGAGCCTGCACGTCGGCGCCCAGGCCGCTGCCACTCTCGTGCGCAACCGGCCCAGCGACCGACCGGCACCGTTGGCGGCGTGCCACGCGTGCGGGCGCCCGCGGCTGTCAGCCAGAGCGACACCGCGCATGACCCCAGCCCACCTCCGCTCGCACGATGTGTTCTGAGACCCCGATGTCGTCACCACACCGCCGACAGCGCGAGGCGAACCGCGCGTTGGCCTGGCGACGGAAACGCTCCGCTGCCGGCCGGTGACCGCGCTTGCACTGTTCATGGCCGGTGTCGCCCAGGCACAGCGAGCAGCAGAGGTGTTCGCCTCCATGCGGGCCCTGGGGCCTCACAGCACACCTCGCCTCAGCAGCTTCTGCCTCCTGCGCTCCCGGTAGTCGGCCCAGTCCTGGCTCGTCGCCCGCGGCATCGTTCGCCGGGACGGCGGGCCGTCGCGGCCGTCGCGAAGCCCCACGTCACGACTGCCGCCAATCCGCATCAGCGGGTCTCCCTGTGCGTGCTGGGCGACTTGCCGACCCGGTAGCTCGACGGGCGGCCTGCCGGCACGCCCCGGCGCGACTCGTTGATGGCGGCCCTGCTGTTCGCCATGTCGCGCTCAGCCTGACGTACCAGACGGTCCCAGTTCCGCTGGCCCTTCATCAGCGCTCCACCTCCTCGAACGTCACCGGACCGACCTTTCGGCCCATCAGCCTTTCCCGGCTCTTCCGCCGGCGTGGAGGTGGCGTCTGGTTGGTGGTCGGGCTCGGCCCTGCCGGTCTGGAACTGCGCCCGAGGCGTCTGTCGTTTGGCCATCTCATCTCCTCGCGTGTCGGATGACTTGACTATGCCGGCGAACCGGGGGTGACCGGCCTCCCCGAGACCCCTCCGTTGAACTGCAGCCCGGCCGCCCGTGCTGCCCCGTGGCGGGCCCTCCCCGAGGGCCCGCTGGCGGCTTCGCCGTCTGCCGTAGGTCAAGAGCTGCCCAGCACCAGGAGGAGCCGGCCCCAAGCCGGCGACTCTCCCGAGGCCCCGGCTGCCCTTCCGTGCTCGGCTCAAGAAGCCGAGGCATCCAGGTCACCAGGCAACCTGGATTTCGGCATAGGTCCTCCAAGGGTCCCGCCCACGCGAAACCTTCCATGGGTGTTGCCGGCTGCTGCTGCGCTGACGCCGTGGTGCGAGGCAGGGACGGAGCCAGACCTCCGGCCATCTTCTTCTTCCCAGTCGGGGCCCACGCAACGGAGCTTTCGCCTGCCGTCGGGTTCGCACCCTGTCGGGCTACGTGGGTTCGCACCCCACACCGCCAGCCCGCTCTCGCCTTGGAAACGTCAGCGCTATTCGGTTGTCGTCTCACCCTTAGGCGCGTCCATGGCCGCGAGCTGCTATACCCTAAAAAGCATTCTCGTACCATCTCGTCACTGCCTTACATGCTTTCTGATGTTATTCCGTAACATACGATGCCGGTCGGAAGCGTCCCCGGCAGCCTGTCCGCGAGCGGTGTCCGCACACCCGCCGCCAGGCTTTCGACCATGCCGAACAAGCCGGACACCGCAACCGCCCTGACGTATTCGGCCCGAGGTAACTGCATGGGCGCGCAGCGCCGGGGGGGAACCCCGTAGTTGGGGCTGACAGCGGACGGGCGCGCAGGGCGCCGCCCGCCGCGCCCCGACCTGCAGCGTTCTCACTCATCGACCTAGCCCGGAACGTGGTGCTGGTCGTGGAGCGGGGACGGACCCCGTTTCCGTGTAGGTGAGCGCTGCTCTGCCACGCTCTCAGTACTTGATGGTCCAGTCCTGCGGCGTTCGAGTGGGCGCCGCCGGCGGGTTCGCACCCTGTCGAGCTACTGGCCACCAGCCGTTCCGTCAGCTGGCCCAAGGGGCGAACGCGCCGAACACGGCGGCCACTGAGCGGAACGACCCCTACCGAAATGTCCGGACATCTCTGGTCTCCGTCGAGCGGCGTGGCTGCCCAAGCTGCGGTAGGGCGTGTTCGCCTACCGCAGGGCTCGGCGACGACGCGGAGCCGCGCGGCCACTTCGGGCCCTGTCCGCCGTGCTCGAACACGGCGAGGCGCCTCGCATTGGAAGCTTGCCTGCCTGCGGGTTGGCGTCGCATCGTCCCTGTAGGTTCCCTTTCGTGGTCGGCCTCGTGCTCGGCCGATGGGGGTGCCGTGAGTCAGCTTGAACGGGAGTTCCTCGCCTTTCTGGACCTGCCTGCCCGCAGATGGCGGGATGAGGCTCGGGAGGAACGCGGCCGGTACTGGACCGGGCCAGGCCGTGACGGGCTAGAGGTTGCCTACACACGGATGCCGTCGACCCCGAGCGTGACGCTGGTCCGCAAGTTGTGGTCGGAGCGGCACGGCCGGCGTGCCGCACCGCTGCTGCTGGTTGCCGAGCATGACGGGCGGGCGTGGGTGTGTGGTCCGCTGGGTGAGGACCCGCCGGTCCTGACCCGTGACGTGTCGCAGGCGGAGCGGTTGGCAGCGGCGGCGCTGTCGGAGCCGTCACGGCACTTCGCGGGGCAGTTCCTGACCCGTGCGATGGACACCGACCCGGACGATGTACCGGGGCTGCTGAACCGCGGGCTCCTTTCCTCCCACGAGTTGCAGGCGGGGGTGCCGGCACGGCCCGACTGGGTGGCTGCGGTCGAACGGGCGCAGCCGCTGCTGCACAAGGCCGACCGTGACCTGGTGGAGGGGCTCGGGTTCGATGTGGAGGACCGGCCGAAGCATGCGGTGCTGCGCATCCACACGAATGGGAACGCGCGTGCAGTCGCGGTGTTCTTGAACGAGACCGAGCAGCCGGATGCGCCGTCGGACCGGTATGACCGTCAGACACCGGTGACCTACGCGCTGAACCAGGCGGACAAGGACGGCCTGCCGTACGTGATGGCGGTGCGCGGGTCGAACCTCCGCCTGTACTCCACCGCAACGTCGGGTGCGGTGGGGCAGCGCGGCCGGACCGAAACGTTCGTCGGCCTCGACCTGCCGTTGTTGCCCACCGACCACGCCGGCTATCTGCCGCTGTTGTTCTCCGCTGAGGCGCTGGCTGACGGCGGCACCTTCGGCGAGATTGCGGAGGCGTCCGCGAGTTTCGCGGTGGACCTGTCTGCCCGGCTCCGGGAACGGGTCTACACCCAGGTCATCCCCCGGCTCGCACGCGCCATCGCGAACCGCAAAGGCGCCACGTCGGAAACCAAGGCGGACCTGGACGAGCACTACCGGGTTGCGGTCACGGTTCTGTTCCGGCTGCTGTTCATCGCCTACGCCGAAGACTCACGACTCCTGCCCGCGAACCATCCCGCCTACGCCCCCCACTCTCTGAAGTCGCTGGCCCGCTCCCAGGCCGATGCCATCAACGCCGGGCACGACCTCGGGTTCGACAACCCGTTGACCGACGAAGTGGAACCGGACACGGACACGTCCTCGACCGACCTGTGGGACACCTGCCGGAACCTGTTCGTCGCCGTGGACCAAGGCCGCCCAGCATGGGGCGTGCCGGTCTACAACGGTGGGCTGTTCTCCACCGACCCCACGGTGAACCCGGTCGGGCCCATCATCGACCGCCTGCGGTTGACCAACGCCGAGGTCGGCCCGGCACTGGTTGCGCTGCTGGTTGACAAGACCCCGGACAGCTCTGTCGGACCCATCGACTTTCGGTCCCTGTCGGTCCG
>PWWI01000298.1 GCA_003561535.1 Nitriliruptoraceae bacterium | reverse complement strand
GGGGGGAAGAACTCGAAGGAGATCGTCCGCCCGGCGGCGAGCAGTCGGTCGATGCGGGTCACGGCGTGCTCCGGGGCGGCGGGTCGCGGGATCGCAGGTGTGCGCGACACCGCGGCCGCGCTACTGCGATCGGAGGGTAGGAGGTGCACGGGCAGCACCGCGGGTGCGGTGCCGACCCCGTCGCGGCATCACGCGGCCCCGCGCGGCCCCTCGCGGGGTTGGGTGCCGTGCGCCCCGGTTTCCGGGGCCAGGTTTCCCCAACCCGCCGGGGTGGTGGGGGCGCGCGGTGGGTTGGGTGCCGTGCGCCCCGGTTTCCGGGGCCAGGTTTCCCCAACCCGTCGGGGTGGTGGTGGCGCGGCCCCTCGCGGGGTTGGGTGCCGTGGGCCCCGGTTTCCGGGGCCAGGTTTCCCCAACCCGTCGGGGTGGTGGGGCCGCGCGGGGGGTTGGGTGCCGTGGGCCCCGGTTTCCGGGGCCAGGTTTCCCCAACCGCGCGCAGGTGGTGGGTCGGGGGACGCACGGGACGCGGCCGCGGCCCCGGCCGCGGCCGCGGGGCAGGGCGAGCGCAGGCCGCGGCGGCCAGGCTGCCTCAGTCGGCGGGGCGCAGCTTGCAGCGCACGTCGACCGAGTTGACGCCCTGGCCCTCGGCGCGCACGAACACCGGGTTCAGGTCGAGCTCGGCCACCTCGGGCAGGTCCTCGACCATCGCACCGACCCGGCGCAGCATGTCCTTGAGCGCGGCCACGTCCGCCGGGGGGGACCCGCGGTAGCCGGTCAGCAGCGGTGCCATCTTCAGCTGGGTCAGCATGTTGTCCACGTCGACATCGGTGAGCGGGGTGATCCTGAGCGACACGTCACCGAGCAGCTCCACCAGCGTCCCGCCGGCACCGGTCAGCACCAGCGGCCCGAAGGAGGGATCGTGGGTCACCCCCACCACCATCTCGAGCCCGTCGCTGACCATCTCCTGGACCAGGAAGCGGTGCCCGTGCTGCTGCAGCCCGCGTTCGGCCAACTGCCCGCGTATGTTCGCGATCGCCTCGGCGATCTGCTCCGGCGTCTCCAGGTCGAGCGCGACCCCACCGACGTCGGCCTTGTGGATCGGCGCGGTGAGCTTGACCGCGACCGGCCCGCCGATCTGCTGCTGCACCTCTGCGGCCTCCTTGGCGGACTCGACGATGGCCGAGCGAGCCACCGGGATGCCGTAGCTGCGTAGCAGTTGCTTGGCCGCATCTGGCTGCAGCCAGATCGATCCGTCCTCGAACGTCGAGGGGGCGAGCTGCTGTCGGACGAGCCGGCGTGCACCGTCTTTGTCGATGTCGTCGAACACCCGGACCTTGCCCAGCGGTTGGCGCCGCCAGCGGGCGTAGGAACCGACCCGGCCCAGGGCACGGGCCGCGCCTTCGGGGAAGTTGAACGTCGGGATGTTGGCCGCGCGCAACGGCTCCGGCAGCCCGTGGGAGGTCATGACCACCGCGACGATCGGGGTGTCCTCCCGGATGTCCTCGCGGGCTGCGACCAGTTCCCGGGCCACGTCGTCGATGTCGGCGCGGGCGGTCGGGATGAAGATCACGAACACCACGTCGATCTCGTCGGCGTTGCCGAGGATCCGCACCGCCCTGCCGTAGGACTCCGGTGACGCCGAGGCGATCATGTCGACGGGGTTGGACACCCCGGCCTCCGCCGGCAGGAACTCCTGCAGGGTGGCGATCGTGCGGTCGGAGAGCCGTGGCACCTCGAGGTTGTTGGCGGCCAGCGCATCGGCGGCGAGGATGCCCGGACCGCCGGCGTTGGTGACCACCGCGACGTTGCGTCCGGGGGGCCAGGTGCCGGGGGCCGACAGCAGGCTCGCGCAGTCGAACATCTCCTCCAGCGTCTTGGTGCGGATCCCCCCGGCCTGGGCGAACAGGGCCTCCACGGCGTCGTCGGTGACCGCGAGGGCGGCGGTGTGGGAGCTGGCGGCTCGGTGGCCCGCCGTCGAGCGACCGGATTTCACCGCCACGATCGGCTTGCTCCGCGAGATCCGCCGGGCGATACGGGAGAACTTGCGGGGGTTGCCGAAGGACTCGACGTACATCAGGATCACGTCGGTGTCGGGGTCCTCCTCCCAGTACAGCAGCAGGTCGTTGCCGGAGACGTCCGCCTTGTTGCCGACCGAGACGAAGGTCGAGATGCCGAGCCCCATCGACTCCACGTGGTCCAGCACCGCCAGCCCCAGCGCCCCGGACTGCGATGACATCGACACCCGGCCCGGCTGGGGGAGGACGGGGGAGAAGGTCGCGTTCATGCGGGCGTCGGGGTTGCCGTTGAGCACCCCCATGCAGTTGGGCCCGAGGATGCGCATCCCGGCCTGGCTGGCGACGTCCAGCAACTCCTCCTGGCGGGCGGCCCCCTCCGGGCCGATCTCGGCGAACCCACTGGAGATGATGCACACCGCCCTGACCCCCACCTCGGCGGCTCGCTCGACCACCTCGACGACCAGCGGGGCGGGCACGCACACCACCGCGAGGTCGGGGACCTCGGGGCAGTCGGCCAGGCTCGGGTAGGCAGCGGTGCCCTGGACGTAGCGGGCGTTGGGGTTGACGGGGTAGACCACTCCGGAGAAGTCGGACTGGCGCAGGTGATCGAGGATCATCCCGCCGATGGTCGTGCGGTCCCGGGACGCGCCGACGACCGCCACCTTCTCGGGGCGGAGGAAGCGGCTGAGCGCGACCCGGGCGGCGGCGCGCTCCTGGGCTGCCACGGTGTCGAGGAACCGCTCGGTGACCTGGGTCTCCAGGTCCGAGCGCACGACGCCGCCGTCGTGGCCGCTGGTGTACTCCAGCCCCAGCTCGCGCACGAGGTTCAGCATGCGGACGTTGTCGGAGAGGATGTCGCCCGACAGGGTGCGGATCCCGGCGGCCTCCGAGGCCAGCGCGACCTGGCGCACCAGCACCGTGCCGATGCCCCGGCCCTGCTCGTCGTCCTGGATCAGCGCCGCGAACTCCGCGTGGTCGAGCTGGTCGGGGTCCCGCTCGTAGCGGGCGACCCCGACGATGCGCTCCCGGTCGCCCCGGCCGCGGGTTGCGACCACGGCGTACTGCAGCTCCGGGTCGAGATCGGTGAAGCGGTGGACGTTGGACTCGTCCATGTGGAAGGGGCCGTGGAAGCGCAGACGCCGAGACTCGGCCGAGGTGCGGTCCCACATGCCTAGCAACCGGGCCTTGTCGTCGGGCCGGATCCGTCGCACGTGGATGGTGCTGCCGTCCTTGAGGACGTGTTCGAACTCGTGCTCCATCGTCACGGGGGCTCCGCTCTGGGTCGTCTTCGGGCGTGTCCGACGTGTCGGCGTCTCGCGGCGGCCCGGTGGCGGTACCCATGGGCTGCTGGGGGGCTGCTCGGGACCGCCCGGACCCGCAGCTCCCATCCTCGCTGCTGCGGCCGGCCCGCGCCACCCCTGCGCGCCTCGACGTGAGGGTGGCTGGCGCTCGGTCGCCGCTCCGGTGTGTCCGCGGGACACCACGCCAACTGAGAGCAAGCGGCCGAGGGCCCTTGTCCTGGGCGCGTTCGGCGGGCAGCATCGGAGTCAGCGAAGGAGAGGTGGGACCATGGGCGGCAGACGCGGCAAGGAGATCGATGCCGGCGTGGCCGCGGCCGAGGCTCGACTCGATCGTGTGGACGACGAGGTGGCACACCGCGAACGCGAGGTGGTCGACGAGCCCCCGACCGACGGTGTCGACGCGGATGGTTTCGGGTTCCACGTCGACGATCCGGATACCGATCTGATGGACGACGACATGGAC
This sequence comes from Nitriliruptoraceae bacterium, assembly GCA_003561535.1. Lineage (GTDB taxonomy): Bacteria > Actinomycetota > Nitriliruptoria > Nitriliruptorales > Nitriliruptoraceae > T1Sed10-7. The sequence continues at coordinate 2,915 of PWWI01000298.1, read as the reverse complement.
GTCGGGCTGCGCGACGACCGGGAGGCGGACGCCATCGACGCGCTGGCGGAGCCCTTCAACGCCCGCGACGTGGACGGCCTGCTCGCGGTGATCGCACCGGACGCGGAGGTGCCCGGCCTGGCGAGCGCGGACCTCAGCGACCTGCCCGAGGCGGTGCAGGACCTGTGGCGCCGCCGTCCCACCTGCCTGCTGACGCGCGGTTACGCCGAACGCGAGCACGTCGGGGTCCTGTGGGAGCACGACGGCGCCGAGTGGTGGCGGACCGCGGTCGTGCACGTCGACGACGTGGTCGACGGTCAGGTCGGCGTGTTCGAGTTCAGCGACGATGGCGCGCTGCTCGAGCGGGTCGAGTGCGACCCACCCGGGAACGACGAGGTGGAGGAGGGCATCCGCTGGGAGGAGGGGGAAGAGGGCGCCGACGGCGCCGCCTGACGCCGGCCTCCGTACCCGGACACCTCGCCCGTGACGGGTGGGTGGGGTCTCAGCGGGCGTTGAAGTACTTCGCCTCGGGGTGGTGGATCACGATCGCCGAGGTGGACTGCTCGGGGTGGAGCATGAACTCGTCGGTGAGCTCGACGTCGATGGCACGTGGGTCCACCAGCCGGAACAGCTTGGCCTGGTCCTCGAGGTCGGGACAGGCGGCGTAGCCGAAGGAGTACCGCGAGCCGCGGTAGCCCTGCCGGAACCAGTCCTGCACGCTGTCGCCGTCGTCGTCGGCGATGCCCAGCTCCTCGCGGATCCGGCGGTGCCACAGCTCAGCGAGCGCCTCGGCCATCTCCACCCCGAACCCGTGGGCGAACAGGTAGTCCTGGTAGCGGTCCTCGGCGAACAGCGCGGCGGCGACGTCGCTGATGCGCCGTCCCATCGTGACCACCTGCAGCCCGAGCACGTCCGCCACGCCCTGATCGATGGGGCGGAGGAAGTCGGCGATGCAGAGGAACCGGCCCGTGGTCTGGCGGGGGAAGGAGAAGCGGACCAGCTCACGCTCCAGCGGCGCATCGGGGTCCCACACCACCAGGTCGTCGCCGTCCCCGTTGGCCGGGTAGTAGCCGTAGACGACCTCGGGCGTGACGACCTTCTCGGCCTGGGCACGGGCGAGCCACTCGCGCAGCACCGGCCGGGCCTGCCGATCGAGCAGCTCCCGGTACTCCTCGGGAGACCTCGACCCAGGGGTGAAGCCCCACTGGTTGCGGAACAGCGCCACCTCGTTGAGCAGCGGCGCCACCTCGCCCACGGGGATGCCCCGCACGGTGCGCTGGCCCCAGAAGGGGGGCGTCGGCACCTCGATGTCGGTGGCCACGGCCGAGCGTGGTCGGCCGAGGGCGTCCCGGGCCGGCGCGTCCATCGCGGCGCGGGTGACCGTGGGCTTGCGGCGGTGTCGACGCTCGGCCAGCCCGGTGCGCACCGCGACGCGGGTGCCGGCTGCGACGTCGCCATCCACCCCGGCGGCCACCTCGACGTCCTGGACCTCGAGCGCGGCCACCTCGGCGGCCTCGGCGGCCTCGGCGGCCTCGCGTCGGGCCGCCATCACCGCATCCAGCACGCGCAGACCCTCGAAGGCGTCCTTGCAGTAGAACACCTCGCCCTCGTAGATCGCCCGGAGATCGTCCTCGACGTAGCCGCGGGTCAGCGCCGCGCCACCGAGCAGCACCGGGTACCTGGTCGCCAGGCCACGGTGGTTCAGTTCCTCGAGGTTCTCCTTCATGATCACCGTGGATTTCACCAGCAGACCCGACATCCCGATCACGTCGCAGTCGTGCTCCTCGGCGGCGTCGATGATCGTGTCGATCGCCTGCTTGATGCCGAGGTTGACGACGTCGTAGCCGTTGTTGCGGAGGATGATGTCGACGAGGTTCTTGCCGATGTCGTGTACGTCGCCCTTGACGGTGGCGAGCAGCACCCGGCCTTTGGTCGACGAGGCCCCGCCCCCCGCGGCCTCGATGTGGGGCTCGAGGTGGGCCACGGCGGTCTTCATCGTCTCCGCGGACTGCAGCACGAAGGGCAGCTGCATCTGGCCGGAGGCGAACAGTTCGCCGACGGTGGCCATCCCGGCGAGCAGGAACCGGTTGATGATCTCCAGCGGGCCGTGGGCGGCCAGCGCCTCGTCGAGGTCGTCGCCGATGCCATCCTTGTCGCCGTCGACGATGCGGCGCTCGAGGCGTTCCTCGACGGGCAGGGCGGCGAGCTCCTCCGCGGTCGCGCCGGCCTCCCGCTCGCCCTCGAACAGGCGCATCAGCTCGTGCAGCGGGTCGTAGTCGGGGCCGCGGGGGACCGGGTCGCCGCCGCCGCTGCCGCCGCCGCTGCCGTCGCTGCCGTCGCTGCCGACCGGGGCCAGCGGGGTACCGGCCGTGCCACGCCGGTCGTGGATCAGGTCGCTGGCGACGGCCACGTGCTCGTCGGGGATCCGGTGCAGGGGCAGGATCTTGCCCGGGTGCACGATCGCGGAGTCCAGGCCGCGGTCCATGGCCTCCTTGAGGAACACCGAGTTCAGCACCTGACGGGCGGCGGCGGAGAGGCCGAAGGAGACGTTGGACACCCCGAGCGTCGTGGCGCAGCCGGGTACCACCTGCTTGACCCGTTCGATGGCCTCCAGGGTCTCCAGTGCATCGCGGCGTAGATCCTCCTGCCCCGACCCCAGCGGGAAGGTCAGGCAGTCGAAGATCAGGTCGTGCGCCTCGAGGCCGTAGTCGTCGATCGCGATCCGCGCCACCCGCTCGCACACCTCGACCTTCCAGTCGGCGGTGCGGGCCTGGCCCTCCTCGTCGATGGCGAGCACGATCACCGCGGCGCCGTAGCGCTTGGCGAGCGGCAGGAGCCGGTCGGCCTTGACCCGCCCGTCCTCGAGGTTGACGGAGTTGATGACGGCCCGGCCGCCGAGCCGGGTGAGCGCCGCCTCGATCACCTCCGCCTCGGTC
>PWWI01000154.1 GCA_003561535.1 Nitriliruptoraceae bacterium | reverse complement strand
GACGCACCTGGGTCATCGATCCCCTGGACGGCACGGTCAACTTCCTCTACGGCTGGCCGCTGTGGTGCGTGTCGGTGGCCTGCGTCGACGCCGACGGCACGATCGCCGGCGCGATCGTGCACCCCCCGAGCGGGGAGGTGTTCCACGGGGCGCGGGGCGAGGGTGCCTGGCTCGGGGAGCGGGCGTTGCGGGTTCGGGAGGTGGACGATCCGGCCCACGGCCTGGTCTGCACCGGCTTCGCCTACGACCGTGCCGTGCGGACCGACTGGGGACGGGAGGCCGTCGGGCTGCTGTCGCGCTTCCGTGACCTGCGCCGGGGCGGGGCCGCTGCGCTGGACCTCGCCTGGGTCGCCGCCGGACGGGCCGACGCCTACGTGGAGTTCGCCCTGCAACCCTGGGACTGGGCCGTCGGGCGTCTGCTGGTCCTCGAGGCCGGTGGGGTGGTCACCGAGCTGCACCGAGAGCTCGGCGGGGCACGGCAACCCGGGCTGGTCGCCGGAGGTCGCCGCATGCACGACGCGCTGCTCGAGCACCTCGGCCACCGGCCATGAGCGGGGTCATCGACCTGCGGTCCGACACCGTCACCCGCCCCACCCCCGCCATGCGACGCGCCATGGCCGCCGCGGAGGTCGGCGACGACCAGTACGGCGAGGATCCGAGCGTCACCGACCTCGAGGAGCAGGTCGCCGGGCTGTTCGGTCGCGAGGCCGCGGTGTTCACGCCCACCGGCATCATGGCCACCCAGATGCTGCTGCGCTCGCTGGTGGCGCCGGGCTCCGAGGTCGTCTGCGAGGCAGGCGCCCACGTCGTGGCCTACGAGGCCGGTGCGGCCGCCATCAACGCGCAGGTCCAGTTCCGCACCGTGGAGGGCACGCGGGGGCTGCTGGCAGCCGACGCCGTCCGCGCGGCCCTGCGACCGGTGGGGTTCCCCAACACCGAGGTGGGGGCCATCTCGGTGGAGGAGACCACCAACCGCGGCGGCGGTGCGGTCCACGGCCTCGCGCGGCTGACGGCGCTCCGGGCGGTGGCCGACGAGCGTGGGCTCCCCCTCCACGGGGACGGGGCCCGGCTCTGGAACGCCCTGGCGGCCACGGGGGAGGACCCCACCGAGGTCGGTGGCACCTTCACGGCCTTCAGCGTGTGCCTGTCCAAGGGGCTCGGTGCGCCCGTCGGCTCCCTGGCCGTCGGGGACGCCGACGTCATCACCGAGGCCCGACGGTGGCGGCGACGCTTCGGCGGCGCGATGCGCCAGGCCGGCGTCCTGGCGGCAGCCGGCTCGCATGCGCTCCAGCACCACCGCGCGCGACTGGTCGAGGACCACGCCAACGCCCGGGCCGTCGCCACCCGCCTGGCACAGGCCCGTCCGGGGCTGCTCGATCCGGCGGAGGTGACGACCAACATCGTCTACGTCCCGACCGGTCGGCGACCGGCTGCCGCGGTCATCGACGAACTCGGCCACCAGGGCGTGCGCGTGGGAGCCATGGGTCCCCACCTCCTGCGCCTGGTCACCCACCTCGACGTCACCACCGACCAGTGCCTCAGCGCCGCCGACCTGCTGGCCGCCGCCCTCGGGCCACCCTCCCGGTCCGGCTGAGCGCTGCGGGGCGCCCCGCGACCCCTTCGACAGGAGCCACCGTGCACGTGCTGGTCACCGGAGCGACCGGGTTCGTCGGGGGTGCGCTGGTCCCGCGGCTGCTGGCCGACGGCCACCAGGTCACCTGTCTGGTGCGGGAGCCAGCCCGGCTGCGTGCGCCGTGGCGGGACCGGGTGCGCGTCGTGCAGGGCCGGGTCGAGGACGCTCAGGCGGTGCTCAGGGCCGCCGACGGGGCTGCGGCGGCCTACTACCTCGTCCACGGGATGGGCGGCTCGACCCGCGACCTGGTCGCGCGTGAGCGACGAGCTGCGGCGGGGTTCCGCGATGGGGTCGACCTGGCCGGGGTACGGCGGGTGGTCTACCTCGGCGGTCTGGTGGACGAAGCCCGGCTCAGCACCACCTCGGTGCACCTCTACGCCCGCCAGCAGGTCGGGGTGGAGCTGCGCCAGGGGCCGGTCCCGGTCACCGAGTTGCGGGCCGGGATCGTGCTCGGCACCGGCAGCGCGTCCTTCGACCTCCTCCTGGCCGCCGCACGGCTCCCCGTCCAGCTCGATCCGCCCTGGGCGGCGTCACTCACCCAGCCCATCGGGCTGGAGGACCTGCTGGAGCTGCTCCTGGTGGTGCTCGACGATCCCTGGGCGGCCGGGCAGGTGCTGGACGTCGGTGGTCCCGAGGTGATGACCTACGCCGAGCTGCTCCACCGGACCCGGCAGGAGCTCGGGGCACGCGAGCTCCTGCGGGTCCGGGTGCCCTACCTGCCGCCGGAGGCGGTGGCGACGGCCGCGGCCGTCATGGCGGGGATCCCGCCCGCACTGGCGCTGGGCCTGCTGCCCTCGGCCCGGGAGGACGCGGTCGTCCGGGACGGCGGTCGGTGCCGCCAGCGCTACCCGTGGACGTCGCAGACCGATCTCGCCCGTGCGTTGGCCGCCGCCGAGCCACAGCGGGTGCCCCGGGCGAGCTGACCCGCGGGGCACGGCCGGGGTCACAACACCGAGGCGGAACGTCCCCACGCGCCCGTGCTGCGCTCGTGGTCCACCCGGGCGACGTCCCGGCCGGCGGCCTCGGCGAAGCGTGCGACGGTCTCGCGCAGCCGGACGACGTCCTCCTTGACCAACGCCTGGGGGCCGTCGACCAGTGCCGATTCCGGATGCGGGTGGACGTCGACGATGACCCCGTCGGCGCCGACCGCGATCGCGGCACGGATCAGGGGCAGCACCAGCTCCCGCCTGCCGCCGGAGTGCGAGGGATCGATGATGATCGGCAGGTGGGACAGGGACTGGGCCACCGGCACCGCCGAGACGTCGAGGGTGTTGCGGGTCATCGGCTCGTAGGTGCGGATGCCCCGCTCGCACAGCACGATCTGCAGGTTGCCCGTCTGGGCGATGTACTCCGCCGCCATGATCCACTCGTCGATCGTGGCGGTGAGTCCGCGCTTGAGCAGGACGGGCCGGCCCGCCATGCCGACCTCCTTGAGCAGCTGGAAGTTCTGCATGTTGCGGGCACCGACCTGGAGCATGTCGGCCTTCGCGGCGACGGTCTCCACGTCGGCGGGCGTGACGACCTCGGTCACGAACGGCAGCTGCAGATCCCGGGCCGTGGCCTGCAGCAGGTCCAGCCCCGGCTCCCCGAGGCCCTGGAAGGAGTAGGGGGAGGTGCGGGGCTTGTAGGCCCCGCCGCGCAGGATCGTCGCACCGGCCTCCTTGGCCATCCGGCACGCCTCACGGGCCTGCTCCTCGGTCTCCACCGCGCAGGGGCCGGCGATCAGGGTCACGGTGTCCCTGCCGATCGCCGAGTCACCGACCCAGACCGTCGACGGCCGGGGGTGGGCGTCGTTGCTGACCAGCTTGTAGGGCTTGCTGACCCGGATCACGTCCTCGACGCCCGGGAACGCGTGCAGCGGCAGCTCGGCGAAGTGGGTCAGGTCGCCCACCAGCCCGATGATCGTCTGGTGCTTGCCGCGGGAGACGAAGGCGTCACCCCCGGCCTCCGTGATCGCGTGCACGACCTTGTCGATGTCGACGTCGCTGGCACCGCCACGCATCACCACGACCATCGAGGTGTCCTCTCTCGCCACGCCCGTCCCCTACCTCTCCTGCCCGCGAGCGTCCGGCCGCGGACGCGGCGGATCGCGCGAGCGGACGGCTCGGCGAGCGAGACGACGACCGCTCCTGCGACCGGCGCGGCGGGGATCGTCCCGGTGACGGGGCGTCGGACGGTGCGCGCGTTCGACGGCAGGCTACCACCGCGGTTGCGTGTCCCGGCTGCCGGCGGCGCGGTCGGTGGCACGGTCGGGCCGACCGACCGGTCTACCCTGCGCCACGACGAACCCGCGGGTTCACTGCCCACGCTCAGGACCTGGCTGCGACGTGCCCGACGAGACCATGACCGGACCTGCCGAGGCTCCGTCGCGCTGCCCCGCCTGCGGTGCCGAGGTGGCACCACCCGGCAGGTTCTGCGTCAGCTGTGGCACGCCGGTCGCGACGCCCGATGACCGCGAGGGCGTGGTGGCGGCTGCTGCTGCGGATACGGGCAGCGCGCAGCCCGGCGTCGCCGCTGGCCCCGACCCCGTCGGTGGACCGTGGCAGTGGACCTCCACCGAGCCGCCACCAGCCAGCGGTCGGGGCGCGAGCCGCGGCTGTAGCAGCTGCGGAGCCGTCAACGCCAGGGCCAGGGAGCTGTGCGTGGCCTGCGGTCTGGACCTCGACCCCGACGATCGGACCGCGGTGGAGCCGCGACCTCCCCTGGAGGCGGGTGAGCGCGTGGCGCGCCGCAGCGCGGCTCGTCGGCGGTTGCGCGCTCTGGTGGCGGCGGTGGCGGCGGGCATCGCCGTGGTGGGTGCCATCACCGCGGGGCTGGCGCTGGCCGAGCTCGGACCCTTCGCGGTCGAGGAGCAGCCCCTGGAGCCGGCCACCTTCGTCGCCGACCGCTACCCGCTGCAGCCGGAGGTCCTCGAACTCAGCGGGGTCGCGACCCTGACCAGCGCCGCACCGGAGGGCGACCGGGTGTTCTCGCCCGATCGGATGGTCGACGCCGATCCCCTGACGGCGTGGCGGGCCGACGCCGGGACCCGACCGCCCGACACCGACGAGACCGTCGACGTGCTGCTGGCCGCACCGGCGTGGGTGACCGCGATCGCCGTCTCCAACGGCGATCACCACGACGCCGCGGCCTACGAGGCCAGCGGCCGCGTCCAGCGGGCCGAGGTGTGGTTCGACGGTGACCTCGTGGTCGGCGCCACCCTGCTCGACCTCGGCCGTCAACGGCAGGTGCTCGCGCTCGAGGAACCGATCCTCACCACGGCGGTCCGGCTGTCGCTGGTCGAGGTGCTGGCCGGGGTGCGCTACGACGAGCCGGCGCTGTCCACGGTCGAGCTCCGCGGCTACCCCGCCATCGAGGAGGACGTGCCGCTCGCCCTGGAGCGTGCCGAACTCCGTCCGGCCGCGGGTGCGCTGGTCAGCACGGTGCAGCAGGGACCACCATCGGTGCTGCCCCGGACCCGGGCGGATCAGGGCTCGTAGGCGTAGAGCAGCACGGTCTCGCCGGGCAGCCGTGAGCTCCCCGGACCGGGGTCCTGGTCGTAGACGCGGTCGGGGTTGAAGAAGGCGGAGAAGCCACCCCGTCGCTCCACCTCGACCTCCAGACCGAGCGCCTCCAGCGTGGCCACGGCGTCCGCCACCCGCTCTCCCCGGACGTTGGGGAGCACCACCGGCTCCGGGCCGTCGGAGATCACCACCTCGACGACGTCGCCGGCGTAGCGGATGCCGCCGGGGGCCGGGTCCTGGGCGAGCACCTGGTCCACCGGGACGGCCGCGTCGTAGCGGCGCTCGGCGATCGTGAGCTCCAGGCCCGCATCGCGAACCAGCGTGCGCGCCTGGGCCAGGTCCGAGCCCACCACCTCGGGCACCGCGATCGGGGTCGGCCCCAGGCTGACGGTCACGGCCACCTCGGTGCCCTCGTCGACCTCCTCACCGGGTGGGGGATCGGTGCCGATGACCCGGCCCTCCGGGACCCGCTCGTGGTGGACCTCGGTGACGACGGCACCCAGGTCGGCCGCGGCCAGGGTGGCCACGGCGTCGTCGGCCGGGATGCCGTCCACCTCCGGCACCATCACCTGTCGTGGACCGGCCGACAGGACCAGCCGCACCTGCGTGCCCGTCCGAGCGTCACCCTGGGGTTCCTGGGTCAGGACGTGGCCCTCCGGGACGCCGAGGTCGTGGACGGTCCGGTCGAGGATCTGCGGCAGGAAGCCGGCCCGCTCCAGCTGCTCCGCGGCGTTGGAGCCCGGGGCGCCCAGGACCGAGGGGATCGGTGTGACGGGTGCCAGCACGCGGTCCCACAGCAGGTACCCACCGAGGGCCGAACCACCGATCAGTGCGGTCAGCAGCAGCACGACCCAGGGCCATCGCCGCCGTCGGCGATCCGGCTGGCGACGTGGCTCGGCCTCCGTCGACGCGAGGTTCGCCGGGGGACGGGGTGGGCCCGGCTCGGGCGGGGTCGTCGGGTGGTCGCCGTGCACCCCCGGGGTGTCCACCAGCTGGGTCTGGACCTCGGCGACCGGGACCACGACCGTGTGGCCCGGAGCGGGTGGAGGGGCGTTGGTCCCCAGCGGCGGGGTGGGCGCGGCAGGGTCCACCGGTGGCCGCGGGGGAACGCTCGTGGTCTGGACGTCGGTGACCCGCGGCAGCAGGCCCGGTGTGTCGCCGACCGCTGCCCGCAGCGTGTGGGCGAAGGCGGCGGCGGTGTGCGTGCGCTCGGGCGGGTGCCGAGCGGTGGACGCCAGGACGAGGGCGTCGAGGGCCGGATCGAGCTCGTAGCCCAGCGAGGAGGGGGCTGGGACGGCGCGCTCGACGTGGGCGAGGGCGGTCGAGAAGGGGGTCTCCCCGCTGTGGGGTGGGGAACCGGTCAGGCACTCGAAGAGCAGGATGCCGAGGGCGTAGACGTCGGCTCGGCCGTCGACCGCAGCGCCCTGGACCGCTTCGGGAGCGAGGTAGTGGGGCGACCCGACCAGCACCTCCGGACCGATGGTGGCCGTGGCGTCGGCGGCGGCCCGGGCGAGCCCGAAGTCGGTGACGCGCACGCTGCCGTCCCGGCCGATCAGCAGGTTCTCCGGCTTGATGTCGCGGTGGACGAGCCCGGCGTCGTGGGCGG
>PWWI01000182.1 GCA_003561535.1 Nitriliruptoraceae bacterium | reverse complement strand
GGCAGGTGGGACATGGCCTCTCCAGGCTGGTGGGGCATGCGGTGGGCGGGGAGGGGCTCGAACCCCCGACCTCCTCGGTGTAAACGAGGCGCTCTGGCCACCTGAGCTACCCGCCCGGATTCAGTCCGAAACTACCGTAGCCGTCGGATCCCTCCCCCCCGGGGGCTCGTCGCTCGAGCCCTCTGACGGGGTTGTTGACGGCGTTCGTGGTCGCAGGGCGGCGTCCATCGCGACCGCCGCACCATCCTCGAGTTCATCGACCACCTGCCCGTGCCCGGCGCGGCCGCGGTCCACCTCGCCGAACGCGAGCAGGGCGTGATCGATGACGACCGCACCGCGCTGGTGCTCATCGCCGCCACCGAGGAGGAGGACTCGGCCACGCTGCACCTCCCGGATGGCGGGCTGGTCACCCACGACCTTCCCGACCTCGACCCCGCGAGCACCCACCAGGAACTGGCCCGGCTCGACCGCCTGCCGCAGACCGATCCTCACTCCGGTCGCTCGACGACGGGCAGGGCGGATCGGTGTCGGAGCCGCAGCTCGGCCGAGACGGCCGCGCACACGTCGAGCGGGAGACCGATGGCCATGTCCGGGGGGGTGGTGCCGCCGTCACCCGCGTCGAGGGCACACCCACAGCTGACCCTCGTGAGGCCGCCGGCCCATCTGGCGGCGCCCTCACGGAGCGCCAACCTGCACAACACGCCCGTGCGGGTCAACCCGCCCGGGGTGGTTGGGCCGTGGTCCAGGAGCCGTTCTCGCCGGTTCGCGGGGTACGGCCAGGCTCCCCGGATTCGACGCCTGCCGCTGCCGGGCGGTGTTGGTGAGCGGGCTGAAGCCCCTCGCAGGGAGCAGCTCGTCCTAGGTGCTCGACGGCTCCCCGCGCGGGTCCCGCGGCACCCGTCCGAGCAGGTAGAACTCGTCGTTCGGCATCATCGCGGTGAGATGTACGAGCCGGTTCGACATCGCGAAGAAGGCTGCGATGGCGCCGACGTCCCACACGTCCTCGTCGGTCAATCCGAGTTGGCGCAGCGCGGCGAGGTGCTGGTCGGTGACCGTCCACGGCTCGGTTGCGAACCGAACGGCGACCTCGAGGATCGCCCGCTGCCGGTTGTCGAGTTCCGCCTTGCGCCAGTCGGTCGCGACCTGGTCGGCGATGCGGGGGTCACGGGCACGGATCCGGGCGATCGCTCCGTGAGCGACGACGCAGTAGAGACAGTGGTTCTCGGCGCTCGTCGCCACGACGATGAGCTCCCGGTCGCCTCTGGTCAGGGCCGGCGTCTCCTTGTCCATGAGCGCGTCGTGGTAGCTGAAGAACGCTCGCCACTCGTCCGGTCGGTGCGCGAGCGCCAGGAAGACGTTCGGCACGAACCCGGACCTCTCCTCGACCTCGTCGATGCGCGCTCGCAGGTCGGCCGGGAGATCGGCGCGATCGGGGACAGGGAACCGGCTCATCTCCGGCATGGGTGGCACCTCGTGGCGTCGTGGGCGAGCAAGGGGGCACATGCGCTGCGGTCGACGCAGGTGCACGCTGCCGGGACGAGGTCGCTGCTCCGTCTGTCCGCACGCTAGTCAGGAGAGGTTGAGCCTGGCGACGGATGGACACGGCGGACGAGAACCCAGGGTCTGGTGAGCGAGCCTTCGGCTGTCGTCCTCGCGCACGCCGACGTGCAACCACCACCCACACCCGCGGTCCACTGACCCGGGTGCGGATCCGCATGTCCCGGGCTGTCGGCGTCAGGTGCCGTCGATGGGACCGAGCTGCTTGCCGCCGAGCACATGGAAGTGCAGGTGGGGGATGGCCTGTCCACCACCTTCCCCAACGTTGGTCACGACCCGGTAGCCGTCCGCGATGCCCGTGTCGGTGGCGACCTGCCGCGCCAGGGCGAAGCAGTCCGCCAGCAGGTCGCGGTGTCCGGTGTCCAGGTCGTGGGCCGACTCGAGGTGGGTCGTCGGGACCACGAGGTAGTGGACCGGTGCCCGAGGGAACTTGTCCTTGAAGACGACGATGTCATCGCGCTCGACGATGTACTCCGCGGCTTCGTCACCCGAGACGATCCGGCAGAACAGGCAGTCCGGTTGCGACACCATCGCTCCTTGGGGCAGGGACCCAGTGCAGGATAGGCATCTCGTGGAGGAACCCGAGCCCCTTCCTCGGCGATCCGCTCCGGGTCGCGCAGGATCTGCGCGGCGCGCAGCTTGATCGTGAGCGACTCGATCATCGGTGCCCGACCCGCAGGGGTGTCCGGGAAACGCAGCTCGTCAGGAAGGCACACCCGCGGTACCAAGGTCTCACGTCAACACCCATGACCGTGTCGTTCACGCTGCCGTGGACGGGCGGGTCACCTTCCCATCCACGTCCGGCGGTGTCGAAGCCCACGGCAACGAGATCGCCCTAGGTGTCGAGGGTGTCGAGCTCGGGGTCGGCTACCGATGCCATGGCCGCCGTGACCTGACGGACGTGCAGGTGGGCGACCACGTGGCTCGGCGATGCCAGGCGACGCAGTGCCGGCAGCAGCCGGGGGTCCTCCGCGTCGGGGAACCGGTCGAGGAACACCACCGACCGGGGTTGCGACAGCCCCCCGAGCAGCTCGCGAACGTGCTCCTGGAGTTCGCGAGCGAGTTCCTCGTCGGCGGGACGGTCGCACGCCTGCACCACCGCGACCACGGCACGCCCGGTGGTGGAATCCGGCCGGTCGACGACCATCGCTCGCGCGACGAACGGGTGGTCGGTCAACGCCAGGGCGATCGCGTCGGCCGACACCAGTTGCCCCGCGACCGTGAACACCCGGTCGGAGCGCCCGAGTAGCTCCAGCTCACCGTCCGCGGCCACCCGTGCCCGATCACCGGTGACCAGAGCGCCGTTGCGGAACAACGGGAAGGTGTCGTCGATGCTCTCACCGCGGAGCACGCCGAGCGCGGTGGCAGGCCAGGGGTGGCGGAGCACCAGATCTCCGACCTCGCCGACGGCGACCCGGGTGCCATCCGGGGCCTCGACGCGGAGGCCCGGATCGGGTGGGGCCGGCCCGTCGTCGGTGGCCGGGAAGGCGATCGCTCCCCCGAGCTCGGTCTGGCCCCAGGCGTTGACGACGGCAGCACGGTCCTGACCGACCGTGCTGGTCAGCCACCGCTCGGTGTCCTCGTCCATGGCCTCGCCGGCCGTCACGATCCTCCGCAGCGAGCCGACTTGGTCCGGGGTCGGGCCGTTGCCGACCCAGCTACGCAGCGCTCGGATGACCGACGGTGTCACCAGCACCGTCCGCACGGCGTAGCGGGCGATGATCTCCCACGCACGTCGGTGCGACGGGGTGTCGAGCATGCCCTCGAACACCACCGTGGTCCCCGCGTTCAGCAACGGTCCGAGGATGCCGTGCGACTGCGAGGCGAGCCAGGCCAGCTCGGCCGGGACCCACACCACATCGGTGGGCGAGCCCGTGATGCTGCGGTGGATCTCGCCGACGACCGTGGCCAGGCCCGCCGACCCGTGGACGACCCCGACCGGCACGCCGGCACGATTCGGCAGATGGGTGATCAGTGAGGGGTGGTCGCTGGCGACCGCGACGGGGGAGGACCGCGAGCCTGCGCTGGATCCCGGACGCGGCGAGGCGATGAGCTCGTCGTACCAACGGTCCCCATCGAACCACGGCACCGGGATCCCGGTGCGGCGGATGACGATCGTCTGCTCGACCGTTCCCGTGCCCGTCAACGCCTCGTCCGCGCGGCTCTTGAGGGGCAGCACCACCCCGTGACGCCACGCCCCGTCCTGGGTCACCAGCACCCGCGGGCGTAGGTCGGCCAACCGGTCGGTCAGTGCGTCGGCCGGTAGCACGGCCGGCACGATCGCGGGCACCGCGCCGATGCGGAAGCACGCGAGCAGCGCGACGACGGCTTCGGGGACCAGTCCGACGTGCAGCGCCACGCGGTCGCCGGTCACGAGCCCCGAAGCGACCAGCGCGTCGGCCAGCGCCGTGACCTCGCGGTCGAGCTCGCCGTAGGTCACGTCGCGGCGGTCTCCCGGCTCCCCCTCCCAGTGCAGCGCGATCCGGTCAGCGTGGGTCGGGACGTGGCGGTGCACGGCGTTGACGGCGAGGTTCAGCGTGCCGCCGGGGAACCAGTCGACCCGACCCTCCTCGCCCTCCGCGACGGCCCGAGGCGGTTGCGCCCACGTCAGTTGCTCGGCGGCGCTCGCCCAGCGGGCGAGCACGGTACGGCGGTCCTCGGAGAGCTCACGCACGGCCGAGCGTCCTGGAGATGCTGGCGGCCGCTCGCAGCAGGTGCGGCGCGTGCAGCTGGTCGATGGCCTCGTCGGTCAGCTGGGAAGCGGGTCCGCTCAGCCCCAGCGCTGCGGCCACCCGGCTGCCGGCGCGGATCGCGGTGGCGATCTCGGGCCGCGACGCGGCCGCCGCAGGGGTGTGGCGCACGATCTCGGCGGCACGCCACCCCTCCCGGTCGTCGGCACTGGGGCCGTCGGTTGTGGTCGCCAGCGCGTCCTTCCACACCGTGTCGTCGGCGTGCGCCAGCAGGAGGCGACCGGCTGCGGTCTCCAGCGCGGGCCGGACGCGCGATGCGTCGCGGTGGACACCCCCGACATCCTCGCCGTCGAGCCGATCAGCGAACACCGCGTCGGTACCCGCGAGCGTCACCAGTGTCACGGTCGCGCCGGTCGTGGCCCGGAGGTCGACGAGGTAGGGCGTCGCCGCGCTGGTCACGGGCAGTCGCTCGATGTAGCGCTCGGCCAGACGCGGCAGCTGCGGCCCCAGCCCGTAGCGGGAGCTCTCCGGGTCCTGCTCCACCAGCTTGGCCGCGAGCAACGAGCGCAGTAAGCGGTGCAACGTCGGTAGCGGCATCCCGGATCGCTCCGCCAGATCGGTGAGCGCGTGATGGGAAGGGCCCTCGCTGAGCAGCGTCAACAGCAGCGCCGCGTTGCGCACGGTCCCGAGCGTGCCTCGCGGCGCCTCGCTCTCGCCCACGCGCCAGCCTCTCCCGGGTGTTCCGCGGTGTGGAGGGCAGCGTAGCCCCTGTTCCGCATTTCGGAAGCTTCGGATCGCCTCGCTGGTGTGGCGCCCTTGACGAGCCGCAACACTCGACACTTGACTTCCGAAATGCGGAAATCTAACCTCCCAACCGAGGCGACGGGAGCCGCCTCCGAGATTGCGGGGCGACGGGAGCCGCCTCCGAATCCGAGGCGACGGGAGCCGCCTGCGAGGCGGCCGTGGCCGCCTCCGAATCCGAGGCGACGGGAGCCGCCTCTGACGCGTGACGCGGGAGAGTCGCGTCATAGGGAAGGACAGCGCGTGTTCGATCGTGCGTACCGCTTCGAGCTCAACGGGAGCCGGCTCGAGCCTGGGACGCCCCAGCTGCAGGTCGATGGCGTCGACCTCCGGTTCGGCGGGGGCCGGGCGCTGTCGGACGTCAGCCTGGAGGTCGCCCAGGGCGACATCCACGCGATCATCGGCCCGAACGGTGCGGGCAAGACGTCGCTGCTCAACAGCGCCAGCGGGCTGTACCGCCCGCACCGCGGTGAGATCCGCTACCGCCGTGACGAGGAGGAGGGCTGGCACCAGCTCACCAGTTCGAAGCCGTACAAGATCGCCCGCTACGGCGTCGCACGCTCGTTCCAGAACATCGAGCTCTTCCGGCACCTGACGGTGCTCGAGAACATCACGCTCGGGCGCCATGTCCACCTCGACAACCGCCTGTTCCCAGCCCTGCTGTGGTTCGGGCCCGCGCGCAAGCAGGAGATCGCCCACCGCGAGGTGGTCGAGGAGATCATCGACCTGCTCGAGATCCAGTCCTACCGCCACCAGCCGGTCGGCGCGCTGGCTTACGGCATCCAGAAGCGCGTGGAGCTCGGACGGGCGTTGGCGATGGAGCCGGGGCTGCTGCTGCTCGACGAGCCGATGGCGGGTATGAACTCCGAGGAGAAGGAGGACATGGCCCGCTACATCCTCGTGGTCAACGAACTGCGCGGGGTCACCACCGTGCTCATCGAGCACGACATGGACGTCGTGATGGACATCTCCGACCACGTCACCGTCCTCAACTTCGGCCAGGTCATCGCGGATGGCACGCCCGCCGAGGTGTCCGCGGACCCGGCGGTGATCGAGGCGTACCTCGGCAACGATGACGACGAGGAGCAGGCGCTCGGCGCGAGCGCGCAGGGGGGGGCGCAGTGAACGACGCCACCACCACCGCCGCCGCGCCGGCGGCTTCCGCGTCGGACCCGGACGCGCCGAGCACCTTCCCGCAGATGCTCCGTCGGCTCGCCGCCGAGCGGCCGGACGACATCGCGTTGCAGGAGAAGCGCTACGGCATCTGGCAGCCGATCACCTGGTCGGAGTACGAGCAGCGCGTGGCCCACGTCGCCCACGCGTTCGGCCGGGCCGGCATCGGACCCGGCGACATCGTCGCGGTGCTCGGTGACAACCGTCCCGAGTGGCTGCTGGCCGAGCTGGCCGCGCAGACCATCGGCGCAGCGGTGGTTGGCATCTACCCGACCAGCGTCGGCGCCGAGATCGTCCACATCCTGACCTACGCCGAGGTCCGCTTCGTCGTGGCCGAGGACCAGGAGCAGGTCGACAAGCTGCTCGGGATCGCCGACCAGGTCCCCACCCTGGAGCGGATCGTCTACTACGAGCCGCACGGCCTCGAGAGCTACACCTCGCCGAGGCTGATCAACTTCTCGGTCCTCGAGGCCGAAGGCGCCGAGGACGCGCGACAACGGCCCGACTGGTTCGCGGAGCAGGTGGAAGCCCGTAGCGAGACCGACATCGCGGTCATCTGCACCACGTCCGGCACGACCTCGCGTCCCAAGCTCGCGACCCTCTCCCACGGCAGCCTGCTGTCGATGGGTCGGCAGCTGATGGTGCTCGACCCGGTGACGGCCGACGACCGCTACGTCAGCTTCCTGCCCTTCGCCTGGATCGGGGAGCAGATGCTGACACTGGCGGTGGGACTGCAGGTCGGACAGACCATCTCGTTCCCCGAAGATGCCGAGACCACCAAGGTCGACCTGCGCGAGATCGGCCCGGACGTGATGTTCAGCCCGCCGCGCATCTGGGAGTCGATGCTCTCCGACGTCCAGGTGCGGCTCGGTGAAGCCGGCTGGGTCAAGCGGAGCCTGTTCGGCTGGGGTTACACGGTCGGTGACCGGGTCGCGGAGCGTCGCGTGCGGGGCGAGAGCGCCAGTGCCCTCGACCGGATCAAGCATGCGGTCGCCGAGGTCGTGGCCCTGCGTCCCATCCGCGAGCAGCTCGGCCTGCGCCGGCTCAACCGCGGCTACACCGGAGGGGCGCCGCTCGGCCCGGACGTGTTCCGGTTCTTCCACGCCATCGGCGTCAACCTCAAGCAGATCTACGGACAGACCGAGATCTGCGGCATCGCCGTTGTCCACGCCGACGACGACGTGAAGTTCAACACCGTGGGCAAGCCGATCCCCGGCACCGAGCTGCGTATCGCCGACGACGGCGAGATCCAGCTGCGCTCGCCGGCGATCTTCGGTGGCTATCTCCACAACGAGGAGGCCACCCACGAAGCGCTCGGCGACGATGGCTGGCTGCGCACCGGCGATGCGGGCTACCTCGACGACGATGGCCACCTGGTGGTCATCGACCGCGCCAAGGACGTGCTCCACACGTCCGCCGGCACGATGTTCAGCCCGGCCTTCATCGAGAACAAGATCAAGTTCAGCCCGTTCGTCGAGGAAGCGGTGATCTTCGGTGGCACCGGTGAGGGTGAGGGTGGCGACGACATCACCGCCCTGGTCACCATCGACGCCAACACCGTCGGTACCTGGGCGGAGCACGAGAAACTGTCGTACTCGACCTACACCGATCTCGCCGGCAAGCCCGAGGTGGCCCGGCTGGTCGCCGATGAGACCTCGCGGGCCAACCAGGATCTCGAGGAGGCCATCCGGGTCCGGCGCATCGTGCTGCTGCACAAGCCGTTCGACCCGGACGACGACGAGATCACGCGCACCCGCAAGGTCCGTCGCAACGTCGTGTCCGACCGCTACGACGAGATCATCGCCGCGCTCGGCCGGGGCGACGACTCGGTGACCATCCGCTCGAAGGTGACCTACCAGGACGGCACCAGTGCCGAGCGCGAGCTGACCTTGGACATCGTGCCCGTCCCCGAGGAGCCCGTCGAAGCGGGCGGCCGTCTGGCCTGGAGCGTGAGCTGATGCAGACCTTCATCCAGCTGACCGTCAGCGGCCTGGCCAATGGGGCCATCCTGGCGCTGGCCGCCGTCGGCTTCGCGATCATCTTCAAGGCGACCGGGGTCATCAACTTCGCCCAGGGCGCGTTCATGGCCGTCGGCGCTTACATGGTCTACACCGCCATCGCCGACTTCGGCTGGGCGTGGCCCCTGGCGATCGCGTTCGCGGCGTTGATCGCCATCCTCCTCGGTATGGGGACCGAGCGGTTCATCCTGCGCCCGATGGTCGGCGAGTCGGCGATCTCGGTGATCATGGTCACCATCGGGTTGGCGTTCTTCCTCGAGGCTTCGCTGCAGTTCCAGTTCGGAACCCGGCCGCTGCGGATGGCGCCGTTCATCCCCGAAGGGACGGTGCTCATCCTCGATGTCCCGCTCCCACTCAACCGGTTGATCGCCATCGGTCTGGCCGCCCTGGTCCTGGGTGCGGTCGGCGCGTTCTTCCGCTACTCACGCAACGGCATCGCGATGCGCGCCGTGGCTGACGACCAGCAGGCGGCGCTCACGATGGGTATCAGCGTGCGGCGGATCTTCGCGATGGCGTGGGGGATCGCTGCGGTCACCGCGATGCTCGCGGGCGTGCTCGTCGCCAACATCCAGGGGGTGTCGGGCAACGTGGCCCTGTTCGGCCTGCTGGTCTTCCCGGTCGTGATCCTGGGCGGTCTCGACTCCATCGGTGGGACCATCGTCGGTGGTCTGATCGTCGGCCTGCTCATCCAGTACACCGCCGGGTACCTCGGCGGCGGGCTGCAGCAGGTCGTGCCCTACATCCTCCTGGTGTTCATCCTCATGGTCAGGCCCTACGGCCTGTTCGGTGAGGTACGGATCGAACGGGTCTGACGATGACGACGACCGGCGTCTACCACACGAGCTACCGCTCGGAGCTCCGGCTCCGGCACACCCGCGCGGAGCAGGTACGGCTGTGGGCGGCGGTGATCCTCATCCTGCTGCTCCCGTTCATCCTGTCACCGTTCTGGCTATCGGTCGCCAACCGCATCGGTATCGCGGTCATCGGCGCCATCGGGCTCAACATCCTGACCGGGTTCACCGGCCAGATCAGCCTGGGGCAGGGCGGCTTCCTCGCCGTCGGCGCCTACCCCTCGGGGCTGCTCGTCGTCCGGCTCGGACTGCCGACGCTGGTGGCCATGTTCCTGGCCGTGGCCTTCACCGCGTTGGTGGGTGCGCTGATCGGCCTCCCGGCCCTGCGGCTCAAGGGCCTCTACCTGGCGATCGCCACGTTGGCATCCCAGTTCATCATCATCTATCTGGTCCGCAACTGGGAGTTCATCACCCAGGGCCGGGACTCCATCTCGGTCCCGCGGCCGGAGCTGTTCGGCTTCGTGCTGATAGGCGATTTCCGCTGGTACTGGCCGATCATGGGCAGCGCGGCGCTCGCGACCATCGTGGGGCGCAACCTGTTCCGGTCCGGGATCGGGCGCGCCCTGATGGCGGTGCGCGACCAGGACATCGCCGCATCCGCGCTCGGCGTCAACCTGACCAAGTACAAGGTGCTGTCGTTCGCGATCTCGTCCGGCTTCGTCGGGCTGGCCGGTGCACTGACCGGGCACTACCGCATCATCACCTGGGAGCGCTTCGAGCTCGACGTCTCGATCGAGTACCTCGCCATGATCATCGTCGGCGGGCTGGGATCGA
Source organism: Nitriliruptoraceae bacterium (assembly GCA_003561535.1). Lineage (GTDB taxonomy): Bacteria > Actinomycetota > Nitriliruptoria > Nitriliruptorales > Nitriliruptoraceae > T1Sed10-7. The sequence continues at coordinate 12,586 of PWWI01000182.1, read as the reverse complement.
TCCTCGGCGCCATCCTCGGCGCCATCTTCATCGTCCTGCTGCCCTCCGGTCTCGAGCAGCTCGCGATCAGCGTTCGGGGGATCTTCCCACAGGTCACAGCCCAGCTCCCAGCGCTGCAGCTGGCGACGTTCGGACTCGTGATCATCCTCTTCCTCATCTTCGAGCCGCGAGGCCTGGCTCGGATGTGGCAGCGGACCAAGGACTACTTCCGCCTCTGGCCGTTCCGGTACTGAGGCGGCGACACGCGCTCGGGAGAGCGAGGGAGGGAACACTGTGAGGAGCAAACGGATGATCGTGGCGGCCATGGCCGCCAGCGCATTGCTCGCCGCGGCCTGCGGCAACGGCAACGGCGACGTCGGGGCCGAGGGCGATGACCCCATCGTCGTCGGTGGCATCTTCGACCTGTCGGGAGCGACGGCCGATGTGGGCACGCCGTACTCGGTGGGCGTGCGTGACTACGTCGCGTGGCGCAATGGGACCCAGGATGGGGTCGGTGGGCGTGAGATCGACCTCGAGTGGCAGGACTACGCCTACGAGGTCCCCAACGCCGAGCAGCTCTACACCCAGTTCATCGCCAACGGCGCGGTGGGTATCCAGGGGTGGGGCACGGCGGACACCGAGGCGCTGAGCGCGTCGATCACCGCCGACGAGGTCCCGTTCATGTCCGCGTCATGGGCCGAGACGCTCGTCGATCCGGCGGAGTCGCCGTTCAACTTCGTGGTCGGACCGACCTACTCGGACCAGATGCGCGTCGCGCTCAACTGGGTCGCCGAGGACGCCGGTGGGCCCACCGAGGTGGCGGTCTTCCACAACGACAGCCCCTTCGGAACCTCCGCGAACGCCGATGGCGAGGCCCACATCGAGGAGCGCGGGCTGGACATCAACTTCGTGACCTATGCGATGCCCGGCGGCGCCACCGACTACGTCGGTGAGATCAGCCGCGCGGAGTCGCAGGGCGCCGAGTACATCATCGTCCAGAACGTCGCGTCACCGGCAGCCCAGCTGGTGCGCAACCTCGTCGATCAGGACAGCGACATCCAGGTGCTGTGCCTCAACTGGTGCGCCGCCGAGCTGTTGATCGAACTGGCCGGTGACGCGGCTGAAGGCGTGGTCGGGGTCCACCCGATCCTGGGTCCCGCCAGCAACGCACCGGGCCTGGAGCCGATCCGCGAATACCTCGAAGCCGAGGGGCGTGACTTCGACGAGGACGTCGACACCTTCTACGTGCAGGGCTGGTACACGATGCATGCGATGGCCGAGGGGCTCGAGGAGTTGGTCAACAGCGGCGACGAGGTCACCGGCGCGAACCTGGCGAGCACCCTGCAGTCCATGGGGCCCATCGAGACCGGCATCGGTGAGCCGATCGAGTTCACCTCCGACAGCCACCGCGGCATGTCGGCCTCGAACCTCCTGCGCGTCGAAGGCGGCCAGTTCGTGCCGTTCGAGGAGGAGGTGACCCCGTGACGAACGGGATCGCACCGCGGGAGCGCACGCCGTGAGTGCCGGCGCGGGACCTCAGGCCAGCCTGGGGTCCCCCGCCGCACCGGCGGGGGGCGCCCTCCTCGAGATCAACAACCTCGAGGTCATCTACGACGAGGTCATCCTCGTGCTACGCGGGCTGTCGCTCGCGGTGCCGGAGGGGCAGCTCGTCGCGCTGCTCGGATCCAACGGCGCCGGCAAGTCGACGACGCTGAAGGCGATCACCGGGCTGCTGCGCACCGAGCACGGCGAGGTGACCGAGGGGACCATCCACCACGCGGGTGACGAGATCACCCAGGCCGACACCTCCGACATCGTCAGGCGTGGGCTGTCGTTGGTCATGGAGGGCCGGCACGTCTTCGAGCACCTCACGGTGCGCGAGAACCTGATCTGCGGCGGCTACACCAGTCCGGGGACCGTCGAGGAGCGCCTGGCAACGGTCGAGGAGTACTTCCCGCGGCTCTCCGAGCGTCGCGCACAGCAGGCCGGCTACCTGTCCGGCGGTGAGCAGCAGATGCTGGCGATCGGTCGCGCGCTGATGGCGGGTCCATCCCTGCTGATGCTGGACGAACCGTCGCTCGGGCTGGCGCCGCTGTTGGTGGCTGAGATCTTCCAGATCATCCAGCGGCTCAACCGGGACCTCGGCACCACGGTGCTGCTGATCGAGCAGAACGCCAAACGGGCGCTGTCGATCGCCGACCACGCCTACATCATGGAGAACGGTCGGATCGTCCTCGAGGGGGAGGCCGCGGAACTCGCGGACAACCCGGACGTGAAGGAGTTCTACCTCGGCATGGGGGAGAGCGGTCGCCGCAGCTACCGCGATGTGAAGCACTACAAGCGGAGGAAACGGTGGTTGTGATGAGAACGAGCGTGGATCCGGCGGCGTATGCGGCCACGTTCGACGACCGGATCGGCGAGATGGTCCGCGAGGCGGCACGACGCTCGCCCGCGTTCGCGGCCCGGCTGGCCGAGGCGGGCATCGACCCGTCCTCGGTGGCCACCGGCGACCTCGACCGGCTGCCGATCCAGTCGAAGGACGACGTACTGGCGCTGCAGCACGCGACGCCGCCGTTCGGGGGATTGCTGGCCGACGACGCGCAGCCGCGGCGGATCTTCCAGTCCCCCGGGCCGCTGTACGAGCCCGAGCTGACCGCCGGCGACGGCTGGCGGTGGGCGCCGGCGCTGTCCGCGGCGGGCTTCACCGCCGCGGACCGGGTGCTGATCACCTTCGGCTTCCACCTCAGCCCGGCCGGCGCCATGTTCGAGGCGGCCTGCGCCGAGATCGGGGCCGCTGTGCTCCCGGCGGGTGTGGGCGCGAAGGACCTCCAGGTCGCTGCGTGCCGAGATCTGCAGATCTCCGCCTACATCGGCACCCCGAGCTACCTCAACGCACTGCTCGAGGCTGCGGACCAGGAGGGGGTCGAGCTCGGCATCGAACGTGCCTTCGTGACCGCGGAGCCGTTGCCGCCCTCGCTGCGCGACGCGTTGCAGGCGCGCGTACCGGTCGTGCGTGCTGGGTACGGCACGGCCGAGACCGGCCATCTGGGTCACGAGTGCGACGAGGTCGACGGCTGGCACGTTCCCGAGGATGCGCTGGTCCAGATCTGCGACATCACCACCGAGGTGGCGCGCAGCGACGACGGTGAGGGCCAGCTCGTCGTCACGTTGTTCGAGACGGGCTACCCGATCGTGCGGTTCGGGACCGGCGATCTCTCGGCATGGCACGACCGACCGTGCCCCTGCGGCGCCGCGACGCCGCGGCTGCGTGGGTGGATGGGTCGCGTCGGCGACGCCGTGAAGGTCCGGGGGATGTTCCTGCACCCACGCCAGGTCAGCCAGGTACTGGCCGGTATCGAGGGTGTGGCGGCGTACCGTGTCGTGGTCGAGCGTGCCGACCACCGCGACCAGCTGCGCGTGGAGCTCGTCGCCGGGGACGCACCCGCGGACCTGACCGACCGGGTGGCCACCGCCGTCCAGGATGGCCTCCGGTTCCGTGCCGAGGTCCGCTTGGTGGACGCCCTTCCCGACGACGGGCCCGTTCTGGTCGACGCACGCACCTGGGACTGAGCCTGGCCGTAGGTCCGCGCTGCCGGCTGCACGCACCGGTGAGACCCGGCGGCTGCACCACGCGCCTACGGCTGTCCGCCGAGCAGGGCCTGGGCACCGAGCGCGTCGCCCTTGCACGCGACGACCGGTGGTCCGTACGCGTCAAGATGCCGAGGTGCTGGGCCGGACCACGCCGACGATGGTCGGCTGAACGACCCGGTCGTGGCGGCCGCAGCCGCACGGCTCCGTGCCCGTGATCAGGACGCCGCTACAGCCGCGTTGGCCGCCTTGGGGTGGGTCGCTCTGCGACCACCGAACAGGTCAGCGCCTCCTGCGCCCGGTCGATCCTCCCGCGGGATCGGCGAGATGGTCGCACCGCTGCGGTGGTGGCTCGGCCAGGCTGGTGATGGCGGAGGGCGACGAGGCGGCGTGGCGTTCTTCTGGTGGGCGCGATCGCTGTACCAGGCGGGTTCGCGGGCTTCGCAGGAGAGTGGGTGCTGCGGGTGCTGTTCACCCTCCGTCTGCGGGCCCGAACCGCGGGGGGAGCGCCAGGGCAGGTGTGGTCGTGCTGGGACCGCTGGTACGCAGCCGTCGACGTGGTCGCTCACGACGGGGAGCTGGCCTGGCCCGAGGGCGTGCTCGACGCCGTCGGACTCACCAGGCTCGAGAGGTTCCGGAACGCCCACGCTGGGGACGCTCCTGAGGATCCGGCGCCGCGCTCAAGCAGGATCCTCGCGCCCCGGGAGAGCAGGTCGAGCGTCGGGTTCGACGGAGACCGTGGCGAGGAGGCGCGCCGCCGTCTCGGCCATCTTCAGAACTGCGGCGTCCCCCAGTTGGCGCTGCACGTCCTCCATCGATGTCTCGACCGTGCGGGAAGTGTTGGGCGTATCGGTCCCGAACAGGATCCGGTCTGCGAGCTGACCGAACCTGGCAGGCGCCAGATCGGCAGGACGATCGTCCACCGGAGTCGTATCGGCGAACACGTTCGGGAAGGCTTGCATGAGCGCAGCAGTCGCTGGCTCGGAGGGATGACCCGCGTGGGCAACGATGAGTGAGATCGTCGGGTGCCGCGCGGCCACTCGCCCCAGCTCGGTGACTTCCGCTGCCTGTGTGCGGCCTGATGTTGCGTGCCCGAGATGGATCACGACGGGCAGGCGGTGCTGAGCGATGGCTTCCCACATCCCCGTGAATCCAGGATCCGCGATGCTGTACTTCCCGACCGAACAGTGCAGCTTCACCACGCGAAGGCCCCAGGCCACTCCCTGGTCGATGGTCGCCGCCGGATCGCGGTCCTCCGGGTGGGCGGTCATCCCTCCGACGACCTCGAGCTGCTGGCTCGTCAACTCCGTCGCGAGGTCCGCCATGGTGGCATTGAGGCTGCTGGCCACACCGGGAGCGTGTGCGTAGGGCAGGGACCAGACGGTCGACACTCCCGCCGCAACCAGATCCTCGAGGACGCGCGCGTTGTCCAGGGGGTAGGCGAACGGACCTAGTCCATAGCGCTCGAGGGCCTGCCTGACAGCCCGGGCGAGTCGTTCGGGGAACAGGTGGACGTGGCAGTCGACCAGCCCTTGGCCCCCGGGCTGAGGTGTCGACATGGGCAGTCCTATCCAGTCTCTGACGTCTCCGTAGGCCGAGATCGGACTTCACAATGTAGGGCCGCGGGTCATGGTCGTGCCGAGGAACGGCGGGTGGGGACGGTCGGCTGATGGTCGCCGGACGCCGCAGGCGGACGCTGCGGCTGATCGGTTGCTGTCGGATCGGTCGGTCGCGGCGGATCGCGGTGGCGGACCGGGCAGCGTTCGTCGACCGACGTGGCACGAGACCGTGACCCGGTCCGAGGGACGGCGGCAGACGATGCGCACTTCAGTGATGAGCGGCGCTCTGGCCACCTGAGCTACCCGCCAGGGATGTTCGGACCCTCCGACCCCGGAGGCGGCGCGAGGGTGGCTGCGGGCTGCCTACGCTCGGACACAGCGACCGTGACCGAGGCGCGAGGAGGGGCCCGATGCCCGACACCGTGGCAGCGTGGTTGGAGGTGCTCCACGACCGCTACCCGCCGTCCCACGCGGCCAGCTGGGACAACGTCGGGCTGCAGGTCGGCGATCCGGGCTGGCCCGTCGCCCGCCTCCTGGTCACCCTGGATGTCACGGCGGCGGTCCTCGACGAGGCCGCCGAGGTCCCCGACACGATGGTCGTCGCCCACCATCCGCTGCTGTTCCGACCCCTCGCGCGGCTCACTCCCGACTCCGCGTCGGGACGGCTGGCCCTGCAGGCCGCCACCCACCGGATCGCCGTGGCGGCGGCCCACACCAACCTCGACGTCACCGCCGACGGCGCCGGCACCAACGACCCCGTGGTCGCTGTCCTCGGGTTGAGCGAGGTGCGACCGTTGACCACCGAGCTGACCGAGGGGCGGCGGCTGAAGCTCGTCACCTTCGTCCCGTCGGAGGCCGTGGGCCCCGTCCTTGACGCGGTCAGCGCCGCCGGTGCCGGGCGCATCGGCGACTACGAGCGCTGCTCCTTCCGGGTCGAGGGCACCGGCACCTTCCGCCCCCTGCCCGGCACCGACCCCTACTCCGGCTCGGGCATCGGTCAGGACGCCGAGGAGCGGGAGCTGCGGCTGGAGGTCGAGCTCCCGCGTGGCCGGGTCGGGGCCGTCACCGCCGCCCTGCTCGCCGCGCACCCCTACGACGAGGTCGCCTACGACCTCATGCCCCTGGTGGACGGAGCCGAGCGCGGCTTCGGGCGCGTCGGCCGGCTGCCGGCCCCGACCCCCCTCGCCACGGTGGCCGAGCGGCTGCGTGAGGGGTTGCCGGCCCCGCACCTGCGGTTCGCCGGAGACCCCGACCGCGAGGTGGACCGGGTCGCCGTCGTCGGGGGCGCGGGCGATTCGCTGATCGACGCCGCGCAGGCCAGCGGGGCGGACGTCTACGTCACCGGCGACCTCCGCCACCACGTCACCCTCGACGCCGTCGCCCTCGGGCTGGCACTGATCGACGCGGGCCACCACGCCACCGAGGTGGCGGCGATGCCGGCCTTCCGCGAGCGGCTGGAGGCGGCAGGTCGAGCGGTGGGACTGGACTCGCCGGTGGTAGCGTCTACTACCCCGACCGTTCCCTGGAGGTGAGCGTGCCCGAGCCCACGAGCGCGGAGCTCGATCTGCTGCTCGAACTGCAGGCGACGGACCACCGTGTGCGCAAGCTCCGCCACCAGCTCGAGGATCTCCCGGAACAGCGCCAGCTGCAGGCGACCCTGGCCCGCGCCGGTGAGCTCGACCGCCAGCACGACGATCTCCGGATCGAGCTGGAGCGGACCTCCTCCCGGCAGCGGCAACTCGAACGGGAGGTGGAGGTGCTCACCGAGCGCCGGGACGCCGAACGTGCCCGGCTCTACGACGGGTCCGTCGCCAACGCCCGGGAGATGAAGGCCGTCGAGGCCGAGATCGAGACCACCGTCCGACGGATCGACGAGCACGAGGAGCTGCTGCTCGAGGTCCTCGAGCAGGTCGATGCGCTGGAGGCCACCGCGGCCACCCTGGTCGCCGACGAGGAGGCGGCCCGAACCCGGGCGGCCGAGCTGGAACGGGCCCGTGACGAGGCGGCGATGCACCTGCTCGCCGAGCTCGGCGAGCTCGAGGCCGACCGCGCTCGGCGGGCCGCCAGCCTGCCCGAAGACCTGCTGCGCCGCTACGAGGAGGCGGCCGATCGGGCCGGGGGGACCGGGGTCGGCAAGCTGGTGGACAACTCCTGCACCGCCTGCCGCCTGTCGATGTCCCGGGCCGACGTCGGTGAACTCCTCGCCGGCCCGCCGCTGACGACCTGCCCCTCCTGCCGACGCCTGCTGGTGGTGCCGGAGTGATCAGCGTCCACGGGCCGGACGGGCGGGTGTGGCGGATCCGCCGACGCCCTGCCAAGCCGGGCGCAGCCGGCTACCTGACGCCGGGGCCCTGGCAGATCGACGCCGAGACCGACGACGAGCGACGCCGGTGGATGGCCTCCGGGCTGCGCGGCTCGGCCGGCCTGCGCGACGACGTCGCCCTCGCGCTCAGGACCGGCTCCGACGGGCCTGGTGGCGAGGTCGCGGTGATCGACGACCTCGGACCCGGCGGGCGCTCGGATGCCGGGGGGCAGGACCGGCCCGACGAGCTCAGCTGACCTCACCGTCGGCGGAGCCGACCTTGTCCAGGCCGGCGACCTTGGCCCGCTCCTTGGCGCGGTCCGCGGCCCTGAGCACCGCAACCTCGTCCTCCCCATCCTCCGGGTAGCGGGCCAGACCGTAGGCCGCGTGCACCTCGAAGCTTTGCCCGTCGGGGAGCCGGACCTGCTCGTCGTGGAGCCGGCGGATGATGCCGTCGATCACCTCACGGGTGCGGGTGCGACCCTCGTCGACGAAGGCGACGGCCATCTCGTCGCTGCCGAGCCGAGAGGCCAGCACGTCGGTACCCGCCTCGCGCCGGAGCACGTGGGCCAGCGCCCGCATCGCCTCGGTACCGGTGGGGTGGCCGTAGCGCTCGTTCAACGCCCGCATGCCCCGGATGTCGGCGAGGAGGATCGTGAAGGATCGACCGGCCGCCCGGAGCGTGGCCAGCTCGGCGTAGAAGGCGCGGACGTTCAAGAGCCCCGTCACCGGGTCCTCCACGACCGCACGGTGCATCGCCTTGTCCCGTTGGCGCTCCGAGAGTTGGTTCGCCATCCCCACCAAGGCGAGCCCGGGGAGCACGAGCGAGCGCAGGAGCAGGCCGGGGACCTGCGCGACGGTCACACCGAGCCACAGGTCGACCGCGACGTGGGCCACCGCGGCGATGCCGGACAGGACCAAGGGGGAGCGTCGGCCACCGGCCAGGCCGGCCAGCAGGGCGATCGGGGCCGAGGCCCAGGCGATCGTCGGGTCGCGGAGCAGCACCTGCAGCACGACGACGATCACCAGCGAGGAGCCGAGCACGAGGAACCGCACGGGCCGCCGGTCGAGGGGGCTGGCGGCCGACAGCATCCAACCACGTGCCCGGGATGACAGGTTGGGGCGGGACACGGTGGGACGCCTCCTTCAGCCCGTGAGAGCGGTCAGCAGACGGACGAGGGCGTCCGGGTCGGCGATGCGGTCGGTCGCGGCTGTCGGCCGGGGGGTCTCGGCGACCAGGATCGCCCGGCCACCCCGTGCGCGGGCCACCTCGAAGGCGTCCTCGTCGGTGACGTCATCCCCGGCGACCAGGGGCAGCAGCCCGGGCCCGTGCTCGAGGAGGCGCTCCAGGGCCCGGCCCTTGTCGGCGCCGTTCGGTCGCAGCTCCAGCACGGCCTTGCCGGCCATGACCGTGAAGCCCGGCGGCTCCGCCGCGTGGTGCTCGAGCAGCGCCTGTACCCGCGGGGCGTGGGCGGCGATGCTGTCCTGCCCGGCGAGGCGGTGGTGGACCGCCAGGGAGGCCTGCTTCCGCTCGACGAACCACCCTCCCTCGTCGTCGACCAGGGCACGGATGGTCGCCTCCGCGCGGTCGAGGGTGGGCTTGACCGTGTCGGGGTCGACGAGGGGGGCGTCGGTGCCGTCCGCCAGGACCAGCTCCGCTCCGTGCCCACCCGCGTAGGCCGCGGGGAGGTCCGCGAGGCGGCGGCGCACGTCGGCGATGGGGCGGCCGGAGAGGACCGCGATCGGTGCCACGGCGGCCAACCGTGACAGGGTCTCGATGACGCCGGGGGCCGCGCTCGCCTGATCGGGGTGGTCGACGATCGGCGCCAGCGTGCCGTCGAAGTCCAGGACCACCAGCCAGCGTTGCAGGGGACGGAGCTCGGCACCCAGGCGGTCGGGGTCGGCCAGGGGGAGCTCGTCGGCCGGGGTCCGGGGTGCGGTCACGGTCCGTGGCCACCGCTGGCGATGCCGGTCAACTCGTCCTCGACCCACCGGTAGACATCGGCGTCACGGACGATCTCCGCCATCCGCGCGACGCGGCCGCGACGGTCCTCGCTGTCGAGCCGCATCGCCGACTCCATCAGGTAGCTCTGCCCCTCGATGTCGAAGGGGTTGGTGCGCACCGCGTCGTCACCGAACTCCGCTGACGTCCCGCAGAACTCGCTCAGCAGCAGCACGCCGTCACCTTCAGTGGCCGACTGCACCGTGACGAACTCCTTCGCGACCAGGTTCATGCCGTCCTTCAGTGGCGTGACGCACATCATGTCGGCGAGACGGTAGTAGGCGGCCAGCGCCGGGCGGGGGACCCCCCGGTACAGGTAGTGGACGGGGACGTCCTTGCCCGGTTCGGTGAAACGGCCGTTGATGCGACCGACCTCGGTCTCCACCGAGGTCCGCAGCTGCTGGTACTCGTCCACGTCGTCGCGCGATGGCACCGCGATCTGCACGAACGCCAACGAGCCGATCAGGTCCGGGCGGCGCTCCAGCAGCAGCTCGATCGACTGGAGCCGGTGCCGGATGCCCTTGGTGTAGTCGAGCCGGTCCACGCCGAGCAGGACGGTCCGCCCCTCGAACTGCTGCTCGAGATCGGCGAGCTCGCGCTCCGTCTCCTCGGTGCGCGCCAGGTCCGCGAACTCGTCGACGTCGATCGAGATCGGGTGGGCGACGACCCGGACCTGCCGCCCGTCGGGGAGGATCAAGGTGTCGCCGAGGGCGGTCACGCCGCTGTAGAGGTGCTGTACCGACCTGACGAAGTTGTCGCGGTAACGGGTGGTGTGGAAACCGATCGCGTCAGCTGCGAGCAGCCCGTGCAGCAACTGGTCGCGCCAGGGCAGGCGGGCGAACAGCTCCGGCGGCGGGAACGGGGTGTGGAGGAAGAAGCCGATGGGGGCGTCGGGTGCCGCGGCCCGGACCAGCTCCGGCTGCAGCATCAGGTGGTAGTCCTGGATCCACACCAGGGGGGTCACCTCGCTGGCCGTGACCACATGCTCCAGCGTGGCAGCGAACCGGCGGTTGACCTCCTCGTAGATCCGCCACCAGCCGCGGTCGATCACCGGTTCCTCGACCAGATCGTGGAACAGCGGCCACAGGGTCCGGTTGGCGAACCCGTGGTAGTAGCCCTCGACCTGTGCCTCGCTCAGGCCCACGGCGTGCAGGTCGCAGTTGAGGCCGTCGACGCGGCTCGGGACCCCCTCGGGGTCGTCGTCCCAGCCGATCCAGGCACCCCCCACCTGTTCGATCACCGGACGCAGGGCGGTCACGAGCCCGCCGGCTGCGGGATGCCACCCGTCGGGGCCTCGGGACACGGGCAGGCGATTAGCCACGATCACGAGCGGTCGGTCGGGCAGGTCCACGTGGAGCTCCTCGTCAGCCTTCCACCCTACTCGTGTGCCACCTCGCTGCCGGGTGGTCACTGGGACGGGGGTTCGTCCAGCGTGCTCGCGATGTGGGCCTCGAGCGCGGTCCGCAGTCGCTGCGTGACTGGCCCGGGGGCGGTCAGCTCCTGGCGACGACCGTCGGCGAGGTGGAGGCCGTGGACCGGTAGACATGGTCGCGTGGCCGACAGTACGACCACCTCGTCGGCGGCCAGGAGGTCCTCCAGGCTCGGCTCGACGAGGGCGACGTCGGCGACCTCTCGCAGGGCCGCGATGGACACCGAGGCCAGGATCGGCAGCCGGTCGGGGTCGGGGGTCGAGCACACCCCGTCGCGGATCAGTACGACCGCCCCGGTCGGGAGCTCGTGCACGATGCCGTCGTCCACGATCAGGGCGTCGTCGGCGCCGAGTGCCCGTGCCTGTCGGACCGCCCACTGGTTGGCGGCGTAGGACAGCGTCTTCACCCCAGAGATCGCGGTGCGCCAGGGTGCCTCCACGACCCCGAGCGAGATGCTCGGGGGCCACTCGGCCGCCCCGATCAGTCCGCGCAGCACCCCGCCGCGGGTCAGGATCACCCGCACCGCGCCGTCGCGCTCGCCCCAGGCCCGCAGCAGGTCACCGATCGCCTGCCGCACCGCGCCGTCGTCGACCGTCAGCTCGACCGCGGCGGCGGAGCGGTGGAGCCGGGCCAGGTGCGGTTCCAGCGCGTGGGTGCGGCCGTGGCGCACGAGGACGGCCTCGAAGATGGCGTCGCCCCGCAGGAACCCCTCGTCGGTCAGTGGGACGGTCGCGTCGCAGGCCGGCAGGATCTGCCCGTCGGCCCAGGCCAGGGGGCCCCGGGAGCCGGCTGGACCGTCCTCGGACGGGACGGCGGCGGTCGTGGTCGGGACGGGGGTCGTGGTCTCCATGACGCAAGCCTGCCACACCACCGGTCGTGGACGCCGCTCCGTCGGTCTGCCTCGCGCCGACAGCCGTGCCGACAGCCGCGGCTACTCGAGGTTCGCGGTCCCGCGCCAGGTCCCGTCGTCGTGGATCACCGCGCACTCCCAAGCCCGTGTCATCTCGTCCTCGCCGGTCTCGAGCTCCACGACCGCGCGGACCTGCCAGGTCCCTGCGTCCTGGACCACCGTCGCCGAACTGTCGCCCGGGAAGCGGGCCGTGACGTGCGGTGGCAGCTGCCGCTCGAGCAGGTCCACGCAGGACCAGTAGGCCGCTCGTCGGTCCCCGACATCCGCCACCCCGGACTCCTCGGCGCTCGGTGCCGTCAGACCGACGAACGTGAAGGCGGCGACCAACCCGAGGATCACCAGGCCGTAGGGTCGCAGCCAGCCGAGACCGGTGCCCGTCGGGGGAGAGGCGACGTCGCTGCGTGTCGGGGTGGAGGACGGTGGTGTCCCGGCCGCGGGCCCCGCTGCGCCGCGGGTCCGTCGGGTCCACTGCTGTCCATCCCACCAGCGCTGTCCGGTGCGGCTGAAGGGGTCGTCGAACCAGCCCGGCGCCGTCACCGGTTCCCCTCGCGTCGTTTCGTCGTCCACGGCCCCCCCGCCACCCCTGGTGCGGGGATCACCGCCAGACTATCCCTGAGCACCCCGATCGACCCAGGTGGGCTCTGGTGCCGTACCCTGATGCGGCTGGGAGGAGTCGGCCAGGCGGCCGCGCTCGCAGGCCGGGGTGACCCGGCGGCGGGTGAGGAAAGTCCGGACTCCGAAGGGCAGGGTGCTGGGTAACGCCCAGGCGTGGTGACACGTGGCAAGCGCAACAGAGAGCAGACCGCCGGCGGGTCC
>PWWI01000244.1 GCA_003561535.1 Nitriliruptoraceae bacterium | reverse complement strand
AGGCGGAGGAGCTGGTCAACCACGTGGACCGGGGCACGATCGAGATCGCACCGCTGGCCTACATGCGGGGCCGGACGCTCAACGACGCCTTCATCGTGCTCGACGAGGCCCAGAACACCACACCCGAGCAGATGAAGATGTTCCTGACCCGCATCGGGTTCAACTCCAAGGCAGTGGTCACCGGCGACGTCAGCCAGGTCGACCTGCCCAACGGGTCGCGGTCAGGACTGCGCGTAGTCGGCGAGATCCTCGACGGGATCGAGGGTGTGGCCTTCGCCCGGTTGCGCTCGGGGGACGTGGTCCGCCACCACATCGTGCAACGCATCGTCGAGGCCTACGAGGCCTTCGACGAGGCGCAGGAGCAGACGCCCGACGGTCCCGAGGCAGCCACCTCCGAGCACCGTGCCACCCCCGGGACCTGAGGGTGGCCGTCTACCTCGCCGACGAGCAGGCCGATGCGGTCGACGCCGAGGACCTGCTCGACCTCGCCCGCTACGTGCTGGCCTCCCAGCGGGTCCCACCGGAGATGGAGGTGGCGCTCCTGCTGGTCGACCGCGACACCATCGCCCAGCTCAACGCCACCCACATGGGGCGCACGGGTCCGACCGACGTCCTGGCCTTCCCGATCGACGAGCCGGGGGAGACCCCACCTGACGTCCCATCGGTCCTCGGCGACGTCGTGCTGTGCCCGGCGATCGCCACCGAGCAGGCCCCACGGTTCGACCGCTCGGCCCATGAGGAGCTACGGCTCCTGACCGTCCACGGACTGCTGCACCTGCTGGGGATGGACCACGCGAACTCCGAGGAGGAGCGGGAGATGTTCGCCCTCACGGACCGGCTGCTGGCCGCCCACGCCGATGCGGTGGCCGGCCGGTGAACGCCGATCCGGCTCTGCTGGGTGCCGTCGCCGCCGTCCTGCTGCTGGCCACGGCGATGCTCGCCGCCGTCGAGACCGTCGTCGGCCGCATGAACGTCGTCCGGGCGCTGAGGCTGGTGGAGGAGCACGAGGACGAACCCGCACGGGCCACGTCCCTGCTGTGGCTGGCTGAGCACCGGGCCGGCGCGCTCGACGCCCTGCTGGTCGCCACCGTGATCGCCCGGGTGGCCCTGGCGACGCTCGTCACGGTCCTGGTCCTGGACGCCACCTCGTCGTGGTGGTGGGTGCTCGCGGCCGCCGTCGCCACGATCCTCCTGAGCCTGGTGCTGGCCGAGGTGGTGCCTCGCACGGTCGTGCTCCGCCACCTCGACGCCGCCGGGCTGCTGCTGGCACGTCCAGGTCGGGTCCTCGTGGCGGTGTTCGGGCCCGTCAGCACGGCCTGCGTCGCGCTCGGCCGTGCCCTCGTCCCGCGCCGTCACGAGGTCTCCGGACCCCACGCCGGTGACGACGAGCTCCGGGCGCTGAACGACGAGGCGGAGGAGGATGCCGACGAGCTGGAGCCGGAGGAGCGGGCGATGATCCGCTCCATCTTCGAGCTCGGGGAGACCCTGGTGCGCGAGGTGATGGTCCCCCGCCCCGACGTGGTGAGCGTGCCCGAGGGAGCACCGATCGGCGAGGTGGTCCGGGCGGCGGTCGATGGTGGCTACTCGCGGCTGCCGGTCCACGCGGCGGACGAGACGGACCGCATCGTGGGCGTGGTCTACGCCAAGGACCTGCTGCGCCGCCTGGCGACCCAGCCCGAGCTCGCTGGTTGGCACGACCTGACCCGTCCACCCACCTTCGTCCCCGAGACCAAGCGTTGTGACGAGCTGCTGCGGGAGCTGCAGGCCGAGGCGGTCCACCTCGCCCTGGTGGTGGACGAGTACGGCGAGTTCGTCGGGTTGGTCACGATCGAGGACGTGTTGGAGGAGATCGTCGGGGAGATCGTCGACGAGCACGACCAGGAGGAGCCACTGGTCGAGCCCCTGGAGGACGGCCGGTTCCGGATCGACGCTCGACTCGGGGGCGACGACCTCAACGAGCTGCTGCAGACCGAGTTGCCGGAGGAGGGCTGGGACACCGTGGGTGGGCTCGTGTTCGGCACCCTGGGTCGGGTGCCCCACCCGGGGGAGCGGATCGAACTCGACCGCACGGTCATCGAGGTGGAGTTGCTGCAGGGTCGCCGCGTGGCGAAGGTCGTGGTCGAGGTGGAGACCGCCGAGGAGGACGCGGTCGGGACCGACTCGACCGCCGAGCTGCGTCGCGAGAGCTGATGCTTCGGGACGATGGGGCACGAGGTCCCAACGATCGGGGACCTGCGGCAGCACACCCCAACCCGTCCCGCCCTTAGGGTCACCTCCGAAGGCCGCGCGCGCCCGCGCCGCGCGCTTCCGGAGAGGTGTCCGATGGCAGCTACATCCGTGTCAACCGAGAGCCGAGGGCCGACCGAGACCGGTGAGGAGCATCGGCCCGAGTTCGCGACGCTCGACGGCAACGAGGCGACAGCCCAGGTCGCCTACCGCTGTTCCGAGACGGTGGCGATCTACCCCATCACCCCGTCCTCGCCCATGGGCGAGTTCTCCGATGCCTGGGCGTCGGCCGGCAGACCCAACCTGTGGGGAGCCGTGCCGTCGGTGATCGAGATGCAGTCGGAGGGTGGCGCGGCAGGTGCGCTGCACGGCGCCATCCAGGCGGGCTCGCTGGGCACGACGTTCACGTCGTCCCAAGGCCTGCTGCTGATGCTGCCGAACATGTTCAAGATCGCCGGGGAGCTCACCCCGGCGGTCATCCACGTCGCCGCCCGGACCGTGGCCACCCACGCCCTGTCCATCTTCGGTGACCACTCCGATGTCATGGCCGCCCGGTCCACCGGCTGGACCATGCTGGCCTCCAACTCGCCCCAGGAGGCCCACGACATGGCGGCCGTCGCCCACGCGGCGACCCTGTCGACCCGCCTGCCGGTCATGCACTTCTTCGACGGGTTCCGTACCTCCCACGAGCTCAACCGGGTGGAGCTGCTCACCGACGATGACCTGCGGTCGTTGATCGTGGAGGAGGACCTGCTCCTGCATCGTCAGCGGTCGCTGGATCCCGACCGCCCGTCGCTGCGCGGGTCGGCCCAGAACCCCGACGTCTTCTTCCAGGCCCGCGAGGCGGGCAACCCCTTCGTCGCCGCGGTGCCCGAGGCGGTCCAGTCGATCATGGACCAGCTCGGTGAGCGGACGGGTCGGAACTACCACCTCGTGGAGTACCACGGTGCGCCGGACGCCGAGCGGGTCGTGGTCCTCATGGGCTCCGGGGTCGGCCCGGTCCGTCAGGTCGTCGACCACCTCGTCTCCGAGGGTGAGAAGGTCGGCGCGTTGGTCGTGCGCTTGTTCCGGCCGTTCCCCGTCGAGGCGTTCCTCGAGGCGTTGCCCGACACCGCCCACCGCATCGCGGTCCTCGACCGCACCAAGGAGCCGGGAGCCACGGGCGAGCCGCTGCTGCAGGACCTCGTGACCGTGCTGGCCGAGCAGTTGAGTACCGGTGCGCGCGACGATCTGCCGGACGTCATCGGTGGCCGATACGGGCTGTCCAGCAAGGAGTTCACCCCGGCGATGGTCGCCGCGGTCTTCGCGGAGCTGCAGGCCGAGACCCCCAAGCGCCGGTTCACGGTGGGCATCTTCGACGATGTGACCAACCTGTCCTTGGACGTCGACCGGTCCTTCCAGCTGCCACGGCTCGACAAGGACCTCGCGGCGATCTTCCACGGTCTCGGTTCCGACGGCACCGTCGGCGCCGCCAAGAACACCACCAAGATCCTGGCCGAGGGTCTGGGCAGGTACAGCCAGGCCTACTTCGTCTACGACTCGAAGAAGTCCGGCGCGGTCACCGCATCCCACCTGCGTGTCTCCGAGGAGCCGATCGCGTCGACCTACCTGGTCGAGCAGGCCGACTTCATCGGTGTCCACCAGTTCGGGATGCTCGAGAAGCTCGAGGTGCTGCGGGAGGCCAAGCAGGGCGGCATCCTGCTGCTGAACTCCCCCTTCCCGGCGGACCAGGTCTGGGACCGCCTGCCCCGCGATGTCCAGCAGACGATCATCGACCGTGAGCTCGCGCTCCACGTGATCGACGGTCACGGCATCGCTCGTTCGGTCGGGTTGGGTGGTCGCATCAACACCGTGATGCAGACCGCCTTCTTCCTCGTCAGCGGGGTGCTGCCCCACGACGAGGCGCTGGAGGCCATCCGCGACGCCGTGCAGAAGAGCTACGGCGACTTCGGTGAGAAGGTCGTCAAGCGCAACCTCGATGCGGTCGAGGCGGCGACCGAGGCGATCGCGCGGGTGGAGATCCCCGGCGAGGCCGACTCCCTGCTGCAGCGCGAGGATCCGATCGACCGGGCGCTGGAGTTGCTGCCGATGGAGCGGGATGACGTCCCCGACTTCGTCGAGCGGGTCACCGCCCGGCTGTTGGCGGGTGAGGGTGAGCTGCTGCCCGTCTCCGCCATGCCGGTCGACGGGGCGTTCCCGACCGGCACGGCCCGGTTCGAGAAGCGCTCGATCGCGCTCGAGGTCCCGACCTGGGATCCTGACATCTGCATCAGCTGCGGGAAGTGCGCCATCGTGTGCCCCCACGCCGCGATCCAGATCAAGGTGTTCGACGAGGAGCACCTCGAGGGCACCCCGGACGGCTTCCTGTCCAAGGCCTTCAAGGACCGCGACCTCGAGGGGATGCACCTGACCGTGCAGGTCGCCCCCGACGACTGCACCGGCTGTGGCGTCTGCGTCGAGACCTGCCCAGCCGTCAGCCGCAGCGATGTCGGGCACAAGTCGATCGACATGACCCCGGTCGACGAGGTGGTGGCCAGCGGGAACGGTGACGGCGAATCGGACGCGTCCCGGACCGTGATGGAGGTCGAGCGGGAGCGGTTCAAGGCCTTCCAGGCCCTGCCCTACCCCGACCGGGCCGACATCCGCAACGACACGGTGAAACACACCCAGACGCTGCAGCCGCTGTTCGAGTTCTCCGGGGCCTGTGCCGGCTGCGGCGAGACGCCCTACATCAAGCTGATGAGCCAGCTGTTCGGCGACCGCTCCGTGATCGCCAACGCGACCGGCTGCTCGTCGATCTACGGCGGGAACCTGCCGACCACGCCGTACGGCACGAACGCCGACGGCCGCGGGCCGGCCTGGTCGAACTCGCTGTTCGAGGACAACGCGGAGTTCGGGCTCGGCATGCGGGTCGCGATGGACGAGACCCGTGAGCTCGCCCTGCACCTGCTGCAGGTGCTGGCCTCCGACATCGGTGACGATCTCGTCGCCGGACTGCTCGCGGCCGACATGAGCGACGAGGCCGGGCTCGCGGCCCAGCGTGACCGCGTCGCCGAGCTCAACGAGCGGCTGGACGGGGTGACCGGCGATCGTGCCGGTGCCGCTCGCCACCTCGCCGTCATCTCTGGATCGCTGGTCCGCCGTGACGTGTGGATCATCGGTGGCGACGGCTGGGCCTACGACATCGGCTTCGGTGGTCTGGACCACGTCCTGGCCTCAGGCGCGGACGTCAACATCCTGGTCCTCGACACCGAGGTGTACTCCAACACCGGTGGGCAGGCATCCAAGTCCACGCCCAGGGGCGCGGTGGCCAAGTTCGCGACCGCCGGCAAGGGCACGCCGAAGAAGGATCTCGGCATCCTGGCGATGCAGTACGGCCACGTGTACGTCGCCAAGATCGCCCTCGGCGCCAACGAGATGCAGACGCTGAAGGCGATGCGCGAAGCCGAGGCGTGGCCGGGCCCGTCGCTGCTGCTGGCGTACTCCACCTGCATCGCCCACGGCGTGGACATGCGCGACTCGATGAAGCGGATGGACCTGGCCGTCAAGACCGGGTACTGGCCGCTGTTCCGCTACCACCCGGGTGAGGACGAGCACGAGCAGCCGTTCCGGCTCGACTCCAAGGCACCCAAGCAGCCCGTCAGCGACTTCCTCTCCACCGAGGGCCGGTACGGCACGTTGACCCGCACCGATCCGGAGCGGGCCGAGGATCTGGCGAAGCTGGCCCAGAGCGATGTGGACGAGCGCTGGCGGTACTACGAGCAGCTGGCCGGGGTGGAACGCACCCAGCCGGCGGTGCTCGGCGATGCACCGGACCCGGATGGTCCCGACGGTGAGTCGTCCGAGTCGTCCGAGTCATCCGAGTCGTCCGAGGAGGAGTCCTGATGACCATCGACTGGAACGAAGAGGACGCCCCTCCCGGACCCGGTCACACCGTCCCGAGCGGACCCGAGTTCGAGGGGGAGGTGGACCTCACCACCGACTACCTCGGTCTGGAGCTCCGTAGCCCCCTGGTCGCCTCGGCTGGACCCTTCACCGGCGACCTGCCCTCGCTGCGGGCGCTGGACGCCGCAGGCATCGGGGCCGTGGTCCTGCCGAGCCTGTTCGAGGAGCAGCTCGAGCACGAGTCCACCCAGATCGAGGCGTTGTCCGAGTACGGCAGCGATGCGAACCCCGAGGCCACCTCGGGGTACGTGCCGAACCTCGACGACTACAACAACGGCGTCTCCCGCTACCTGGCGCTGGTGCGCGGGGCCAAGAAGCTGACGTCGGTCCCGGTGATCGCCAGCCTGAACGGGGTGACGACCGGCGGGTGGACCCGGTACGCGCGGCTGCTCAGCGAGGCCGGTGCCGACGCGATCGAGTTGAACGTCTACCGCGTCGCTGCCGACCTGGACGTCTCGGGCCGGCAGATCGAGCTCGAGACCCTGGCGCTGGTCGAGGCCGTCGTCGGCGCGTCCTCGGTGCCGGTGTCGGTGAAGCTGGGGCCCTACTACTCGGCCTTCGGCAACCTGGCCCGCCAACTGGCGGACGCGGGAGCCGCTGGGTTGGTGCTGTTCAACCGCT
>PWWI01000125.1 GCA_003561535.1 Nitriliruptoraceae bacterium | reverse complement strand
GGGAGTGCGCCGACCCCGGGCTGCAGTACGACACCACCATCAACGACTGGCACACCTCGCCGGAGTCGGGGCGGATCAACGGCTCGAACCCGTGCAGCGAGTACATGCACCTCGACAACTCCGCCTGCAATCTCGCGTCACTGAACCTGAAGACGTTCTACGACTACGAGGCGGGCCGCTTCGACGTCCAGGCCTACCAGCGTGCGGTGGAGATCGTGTTCACCGCCCAGGAGATCATCGTCGGGTACTCGTCCTACCCGACCGAGGCGATCGGCCGCAACGCGATCGACTTCCGTGAGCTCGGCCTGGGGTACGCCAACCTCGGCGGTCTGCTCATGTCCATCGGGCTGCCCTACAACTCCGACGAGGGCCGTGCCTGGGCCGGAGCCCTCACCGCGCTGATGACCGGCCACGCCTACCGCACCTCCGCGGAGCTCGCGAAGGTCAAGGGCCCTCACAACGGCTACGCCAAGAACGCCGAGCCGATGTTGCGCGTGATCGGCAAGCACCGCGAGGCCGTCGACGACATCGACCCGCGTCCCGTGCCGAAGGACCTGATGAACGCAGCCCGCACCGCCTGGGACGAGGCCTTGGAGCTCGGGCGCGAGCACGGGTACCGCAACGCCCAGGCGACGGTGCTGGCGCCCACCGGCACCATCGGTCTGATGATGGACTGTGACACCACCGGCATCGAGCCCGACCTGGGCCTGGTGAAGATGAAGAAGATGGTCGGTGGAGCGTCGATCCAGATCGTCAACCAGACGGTCCCACAGTCGCTGCGTCACCTCGGGTACGCGGAGGAGCAGGTCGAGGCGATCATCGACTACATCGCCGAGAACAAGACGATCCACGGTGCGCCGGCCCTGCTACCGGAGCACACCAAGGTGTTCCAGTGCGCCATGGGTGACGACGCGATCCACTACATGGGGCACGTGAAGATGATGGCGGCGGCCCAGCCGTTCATCTCCGGCGCGATCTCCAAGACCGTCAACCTCCCCGAAACGGCGACCGTCGAGGACGTCGAGCAGCTCCACCTCGACGCCTGGAAGCTCGGGGTCAAGGCGATCGCGATCTACCGCGACAACTGCAAGGTCGCGCAGCCGCTGAGCGTGTCCAAGAAGCAGGACGCCAAGGCCGAAGCGCCAGTGACCGAGGTGGTCCACGTTCCGCAGCGGCGCAAGCTCCCCAAGACCCGTCCGTCGCAGACGATCAGCTTCCGGGTCGGTGACGCCAAGGGCTACATCACCGCCGGTGAGTACCCCGGCGACGGCATGGGCGAGCTGTTCGTCAAGATCGGCAAGCAGGGCTCCACGCTGTCGGGGTTGCTGGACGCTTTCGCGATCTCGATGTCGATCGGCCTGCAGTACGGCGTCCCGCTCGAGGCCTACGTCGCCAAGTTCATGAACATGCGCTTCGAGCCGGCCGGCATGACCGACGACGACGAGGTCCGGTTCGCCACCTCGGTGGTGGACTTCCTCGCCCGCAAGCTCGCGCTGGAGTACCTGCCCTACGAGGAGCGTGAAGCCCTCGGCATCTACAGCGTCGAGGAGCGCACGCAGATGCTCGACCAGGGATACGGCGACCGCGAACCGGAGGTGCCTACGGCGCCGACGGCTGAGGCGGTCCGCACCTCGGAGCCCTTGCCGCAGGTCGGTGCTGCGGCGATGCCGGTCGACCACGATGCCCCGATGTGCTTCGACTGCGGTATCAAGATGCAGCGCGCCGGGGCCTGCCACGTCTGCGAGTCCTGTGGCACCACCAGCGGTTGCAGCTGATGTGCATCGTCGGCTGACGTCAGTCGGGTTCCGGTCACCGGACGTCAGTACCAGCGTCAGGGGATGCCAGTGCCGCTTCGGCGGTACGGCATCCCCTGACGTGTTGCAGCGGATCCTGCGATGGCACCCCGATGGCCGGGCCCGAGCGCTGGCCAGAGGGATCACGGGGTCACGTCCCGACTGACGACGGCCGGACACCGGCGCGAGCCGTTCGGGTCCGCCACGAGGAGGCTGCGGCAACCTGAGAGCGCCGCAGTGCGTCGGGAGGGGTGAGGCCACGACACCGGACAGGACCCCCCATGACCGCCTTCGAAGCCCCCTGGACCAGCGGCCTATCGGCACCCCGAAGCCGCCGTCGCCGACCTGCTGCCGGCTCCATCCTGGTGCTACTCGCGGTCGTGCTGGCCGCGTCGGGGACCGCGCTCGTGTCGGCGGGCACCTGGGCACGAACGCCGGCGGCGTTGCCCCCCGTCCCCGATCTCGCCGGAACAGCAGTGCCGGCCGGCGACGTCGACTCGCCCCCCGACATCCAGCCCCAGGGGGATGACGGGGCCGACGGGGCGGTGGTCCCACCTGCGCGGGTGTCGGATGCCGACGCTGAAACACCGCAGCCCGACCCGGCCGTCGAGCCGCCCGCGGCTTCCTGGCCGACCGAGCCGGCCGAGCCGGCCGAGCCGGCCGAGCCGACCGCGTCTCCGGTCGCTGAGGAGCCGACCGAGGGGCCCTCGACGGTCGAACCTGCGCCGACGCCCGAGCCGGTCGACCTCGTCGCCGTACAGCGCCGGCTGAAGGAGCTCGGCTACCTGCTCGGTCCCGCGGATGGCGTGGAGGGTCAGCAGACGCGCGCGTCGGTGATGGCGTTCCAGCGGGTCAACGGTCTGAGCGTGGACGGCATCGTCGGACCCGTGACGTTGGCGGCCCTCGACTCACCGGTGGCGCCGGAGCTCTCGAGCGGGCCAGCCACGCGGATCGAGATCGACCTCACCCGGCAGCTCGCGCACGTGGTCCGCGACGGCACGAGGGTCGTGACCCTGCACGTCAGCTCCGGCAACGGCGAGGCGTACCGCGCAGGGACGGCCAACGCCCGCACCCCGGTCGGTGACTTCCGCATCGAACGTCGGATCCACGGTGAGCGGCACGCCGAGCTCGGGGTCCTCTACGACCCGTTGTACTTCTACCGCGGCTTCGCGATCCACGGCTCGAACTCGGTGCCGGACCACCCGGCGAGCCACGGCTGCGTCCGGGTCACGCGGGCCGACGCGAGATGGCTGATCAGCAACGTCGCCGATGGCACGCCGGTCCGACTCCACGGTGGGACCCACGTGTTCAGCCCGAGCCGTTGAGTCAGCGCTCGGTCCTGCGTCCACCACCGCGCGGAGGTGCGACCCTCGGATCGACCGCGCGACCGTCCCCCGAAGAGCCAGCTTCGAGCGGTTCCAACGCCGGAAGGCCCCCCGGTTCCGGCCTCCGCCCTCGTGGGAGTCCAGCACGGCTCATCGAGTTCAGGGGCGGGCCGCCGATCCCTTCCTGGCGAGATCGGCGCGAGATCGGCGGAACCGGGATGCAGCCTTCGCGCTCATGGGGACCGGTTCCTCACCCCTCGCCCGGTCCGCTGGTAGCTGACCTGCCCGCCTCGGACCTCGATGCGCCAGGGGCCGTTGTCGAACCGGCGGTGATGGCGCCGACACAGCAGCGCCGCGTTGTCCGGCGCCAGGCGGCCGTCCCGGGCGAAGGGGGTGTGTCCGTGAGCGACATCGCACCAGGCCGCCGGGGCGTCGCACCCGGGCCAGGTGCAGCCGCCATCGCGGACCAGCAGTGCGCGCCACAGTCCGACGGGCACGGTCCGAACGGCCTCTGACACCTCGATGGGCGTGCGTTCCGCATCCAGGACGATCCGGATCAGCTGGCAGTCGTCCAGCAGTGGCCCGAGCTCGGTGCTGGTCACCGGTTGCCCGGAACGGGCGAAGCGTGCCGTGCCCGTGCCGTCACGGTGTTCGTGGTGCGCCAACTGCTCCGCGTCCATCACGACGAGCACCTGGGGTCGAGCGCCGTGCTGGGACGGAGCGGCGTCGGTCCGCAGCGCGGCGGCACACAGCTGCTCGAACCCGTCCGCGGCCCGCTGCTCCGGCGTGCGGTGCTCACCGGCGACATCGGGCCGGGTGAAGGCGTCGAGCGCGACCCTGGCTGTCTCGGCTGCCGTGCCGTAGAGCAGGCCGCTGAACGCGAAGCCGCCATCGGCTGTGTCGGTGGCTCGGACCCGGCGACGCGCGAGCTTGCGCTTCCCGGCCTCGGCTGCGTCCTCCGGTGAGAAGGAGGCCAGGAGCGCCCGAGCGTCCCGGCCGAACCGCACGGCGTGGCGTCCACGGGCGAGGTCGAGCAGCTGCGGTTCGAGGAGCTCGCGATGCTCGGCGTCGACGGCCCCGAGCACCTCGTCGATCACCCGCACGTGCTCGGGCGAGAGGTCTCCGGCCAGGAACGCCTGACCCGTCTCGGGATGCTGTCGGGCCGCCTTTCCGGCCTCGACCGCCCGCTTGGCCTCCGAAGGGGTGAGCTGGTGCTCGTCAGCGAAGGCCAGGCGTCCTTCCCGCTGCGCGGCGCCACGCTGTTGTGGGGGCGCTCCCGCGATGATCCGGGACTCGAGTGACGCCGACCAGCTGGCGCGCAGCGCGGTGAGTCGGGCGAGTGGCTGGCGCAGGTCGGCGAGGTGCTGGCGCAGCTCAGCGTCGGACAGCGCATCGATGTCGACGGCGGCCAGGTCGTCGATCGCAACCGCCAGGCGCGATCGGGGAGCTCCTGGATCGCTGGGGCCGAGTTCAGCTGCCAGACGAGGAGCCTGGCTGCCTGGACGTGTCCGCGATCCACGCGACGGCCTCGTCCCCCTGCGCCCGCTGCGGGCGGGCGCCGGGCTGACGCACGCCGTGGCGTCGTAGGTCGCGGACTCCGACATCCCATCTCCCTGTGTGCCGACGAGATGATCGTACGCGAACGCACGTTCGATGGCGGGATGGATCGGGGCGCGGCTGTGGACAAGTGGCGAGGTCGCTCGACGAGGCTGGGCCGTGGTGGTCGCGAGCTACGCGCGGTCGGGGGCCCTGAGTACCGCCAGCAGGGCGCGTCCGTAGGCCTCGTCCGCCTCGTCCGCCTCGACCTCCACGAGCTCGCCGCCGATGCGTACGGTGCAACGCCAGCCCTCGATGAGCCGGGCCAGCGACAACAGGGCGGCGCCGAGCTGTGCCCGTAGCTGCGCCTCGCGGGGCAGCCAGATGGTCTCCGCCCGCTCGATGGCGTCCAACGCCCATTCGGTGGTGCCGTTGAAGGCGATCAGGTCCCCGACGGGCGAGCGGCGCACCTCGACCACCATCTCCGAGATCGTGAACACCTGTCCGTCGAGATCGCGGTCCGGCAGGACGAAGCGGTCCCCTTCCGAGGGCACCCAGCGGAGACCGGCCTCGTGCAGCTGCTGTGCGAGATCGAAGCTGATCATCGTGTCCCTGTCTCATCTCGACCGGTGGTACGAGGAGGCTGGCGACCGGTCGGTCCCGCCGCGCAGGTCCCCATCGGTGGTCGCCGCAGCCGCCCGGGCGTCGAAGGTACGGCGTATCGAGCGACAGGGCCAGAGCCTGGCCGACCGGGCAGCGCGTCCGCGGTGACCGGGTCGGAACACCTCCGACCGTCCCCGTTCGGCCAGTCGGACAGCGCCACGCACCGCGGTCACGAACTGCCCGGCGTCTCACTAGCCTCCTCGCCATGCCCGTCCTGGTCACCGCCGCACACCAGCCCCTCGCTCGACGGCTCGCTGCCCGGCTGCTCGAGGAGGGCGGAGAGGTGCGGGTCACGGCTGCCGGCGACGTCGCGAGCCTGCGCGCGGCCGGTGCCTTCGTGGCCACCGCCACCTCCGACGACGAGGGCCGCCTGGAGGCCGCGCTGGCCGACGTCCACACACTCGTGCACGTCGGCGGGGGGCTCGCCACACGCAACCCCGACCGCATCGTCGCCGACGCCGAGGTGGCCGCCCGGGCCGCACGGGGAGCGGGGGTCCGACGCGTCGTCGCGGTGTCCGTGGCCGGCGCTACCCCCGATGCCGCCGACCCCCTCCGTCGGGCGAAGGCCGCGATGGAGGCCGCCTTCGCCGACCTGCCCTGCCCCACGATCGTCCTGCGGCTGGGTCTGGTGGACACGCCGGCGCTGCGGGACGCGCTGGTGACCGCCGGTCTCGACCCCGTCCACCTCGATGCCGTGGTCCGGCCCGTCCGCGTCGCCGATGTGGTGGAGCTGGTCGTGGCCTTCGACCGCGCGAGGGCCCGCAGCACACAGGGTCACCTCGTGGTCGCCGCCGACGGCCCCCAGGCGATGTCGGTCGCCGGCTACCTGGATCGGGTCACGGGCAGCCAGGCCGGTCGGGGGCGTCTGCTGGGGCGACGCCTACCCGACCCGGCCACGATCGACCGCCTGGTGGCCACCCTGGCCGGCCCCTGGGAGCAGACCGAGCCCCACCTGCTCGACGGGTGGGGGTTCGCCCAGCTCGAGCCGGGTGTCCCGGGGCCTACCGGCGGGTGACCGCGGATGCCGAGGGCAGTGCTCCTCGGTCAGTACTCCTCGGTCGGGGTGTCGATGAACGGGATCATCGCCCGCAACTCCCGGCCAACGGTCTCGATCGCGTGCGACTTGCCCTCGGCGCGCTTGGACTCGAAGAACTCCCCACCGGCCTCGATCTCGGCGACGAAGTTGCGGGCGAAGGTGCCGTCCTGGATCTCCGCGAGGATCTGCTGCATCGCGGCCCGCGACTCGTCACCGATGACCCGGGGGCCGGAGACGTAGTCGCCGTACTCGGCGGTGGTGGAGATCGAGTGGCGCATCCACGAGATGCCACCCTCGTACATCATGTCGACGATCAGCTTCAGCTCGTGCAGGCACTCGAAGTAGGCGGCCTCCGGCTGGTAGCCGGCGTCGACCAGGGTCTCGAACCCGGCCTGGACGAGGTGGCTGACCCCACCGCACAGCACGGCCTGCTCACCGAACAGGTCGGTCTCGGTCTCCTCGGCGAAGGTGGTCT